>NZ_JAJEPW010000001.1:0-182752 GCF_020687045.1 Brotocaccenecus cirricatena | reverse complement strand
CGAACCGACTCCACGGACACCGTGCGGACGTTTTCACCGTCGTAGACGGGCTTTCCACGCTTTGGCGCCCCCGGGATTTTATGTAACCTTTTTGGCTATACGTCCGGACGGAACGATCAGATGATGTTCAGGGTGACGTTGTCGGTGGACTTCAGGTTGTTGTAATCGCTGTCGATGGTGATCTTGCCGTCAACGATATCCTTCAGCATGGTGTTGTACTCGTCAACAGTCCACTTGGTCAGGGACCAGGTAGCGGTGGGCAGACCCACAGCGTTCTCGTTGGCGCCCAGGGAGGTGCCCACGCCGCCGATGGAGGCGAACTCGTTGCTGTAGAACTTGCCCAGAGCCCACTGCACGGAGTCGGCCAGGCCCTTCATAGCGGAGGTAATGACGGTGTCGGACTCGGTGGACTGGTCAACGTCCACGCCCACGACCTTACCGTCGGCAGCGCCGGCAGCAGCGGCCACGGAGGCGAACATGGAGCCGCCGCAGGCGAACACGACCTCAGTGCCGGCCTCGTACCAGCCGGAAACCATGGTCTGCAGCTCGGGGGAAGCGGAGAAGCTGGCGCCATACTGCCAGGAATAGTTCATATCGACCTTCACGCCCAGCTCCTTGGCAGCGGCGTCAGCGCCCTGGACGAAGCCATAGCCGTAACGGCAGCAGGCGGGGTTGGTGCCGCCGCCACCGCCGGTGAAGCCCAGCTTGGTGAAGCCTTCCTTGACGACAGCGTAACCGGCCAGATAGCCGCACTGCTCTTCCTTGAAGGCGATACCGGCAACGTTCTTCAGAACGGGGGAGCCGTCAACGTCGGCTTCCTCGGTGATGGGATAACCATCCACGAACACGAAGGAGACATTGGGGAATTCCTTGGCGGCCATGCGCAGAGCGCCTTCCTGCATGAAGCCGGCGCAGACAACCACCTTGGCGCCGTTCTCCACGGCGGCCTTCATGGCCTCGTAACGGTCATCATCGGTGGCCTGGTCCTTGTTGGCGGGCTGATAATACTTATAGGACAGCTTGTTGTTGGCAGCGTACAGCTTCACGCCGTCATAGGTGCCCTGGTTGAAGGACTTATCCTTCAGCTGGCCCACGTCGGTGATGAAAGCGATCTCGTACTTGCCATCCTCGGAGGTCATCTCGTCGTTGATCTGATCGGGATTGGTGATGGTCTCGGTCTTGTTGGGATCATCGCTGCCCTTGTTGGGGTCCTTGGCGGGCTGCTTGGAGCAGGCTGCCATAGACAGGACCATGACCACAGCAAGGAGCATTGCCAGAAACTTTTTCATGGTGAATCTACCTTCCTTTTTAATTTTGGGCGCGAAACGCCCCTTATAAGCACATTATAGCAGGGTGGGGTGAAAAGTGCAACCTTTTTTGTGCTAAGTTCTGTCTTTCGCCGGACTTAACCCCGCTGGGCCATTTTCACGGCGGCCTCCAGGCCGATCTTCATCATGTTGGTGAAGGTGGTCTGCCGCTCCTGGGGGGTCAGCTCGGTGCCCAGCACCAGGTTGTCACTGATGGAGCAGATGGCCAGGGCCCGCTTGCCCAGGAAGGCGGCGGTGCAGTACAGGGCGGCGGCCTCCATCTCCACGGCCATGACGCCCATCTTCTTCATGCGGTCGTTGCGGCCGGCGGCGTCATAGAAAGTGTCGGAGGAGTACAGATTGCCCACGGGCATCTTCACGCCCAGCTCCCGGGCGGACTCCACGGCGGCCATCAGCAGGTCGAAGTCGGCAATGGGGGCATAGTGGACCCCCAGCTCATACTGGTCGGCGAAGCTGGAGTTGGTGCAGGCGCCCTGACCGGCCACCACGCTGCCCAGCTCCAGGTCCGCCCGCATGGCCCCGGCGGAGCCGACACGGATGATGTTCTCCACGCCGTACTGGGTGTACAGCTCATGGGAGTAGATGCCGATGGAGGGCATTCCCATGCCGGAGGCCATCACGGAGACGGGCACGCCCTTATAGGCGCCGGTGTAGCCCTGGACGCCCCGGACGTTGTTCACCAGCACGGGGTTTTCCAGGAAGGTTTCGGCGATGAACTGGGAGCGCAGGGGGTCGCCGGGCATCAGAACGGTTTTGGCAAACGCGCCGGGGGCGGCGCTGTTATGGGGGGTAGACATGACTGAGTTCCTCCTTGTATCCTATATAATTATAATGAGACTGGTCTGTCATTGCGAGGAGCGAAGCGACGCGGCAATCCGCTTCTCCGGCTCTTGAGACGCAGGGTTTTCCGGGGCGGACAGAGTCGTCCGCCCCTACGAATGACAGGGGGTGTATTATTCCTGTTCCAAGGCCTTCACGGCCTTGACGATGCGGCTGGTGCCCAGACGGTCGGCCCCCAGGGCGATGAAGTCCCGGGCGTCGTCCAGGTTGGCGATGCCGCCGGCGGCCTTGATCTTCACATGGGGGGCCACATGGGCCTTGAACAGGGCCACGTCCTCCCGGGTGGCTCCGCCGCCGCCGAAGCCGGTGGAGGTCTTGATATAGTCCGCGCCGGACTGGGACACCACCCGGCACATCTCCACCTTTTCGGCGTCGGTGAGCAGGCAGGTCTCGATGATGACCTTCAGGAGTTTTCCCTGGCAGGCGTCCTTCACGGCGCGGATCTCCTCCAGCACCCGGTCATACAGGCCATCCTTCACCCAGCCGATGTTGATGACCATGTCGATTTCGGACGCGCCGTTGTTCACGGCGTCGGTGGCCTGGAAGCACTTGGAGGCGGTGGTGTCGTAGCCGTTGGGGAAGCCGATGACGGTGCACACGGCGATCTTGCCCGCCACATACTCCGCCGCCTGCTTCACATAGGAGGCGGGGATGCACACGCTGGCACAGCCGTACTTCACGCCGTCGTCGCAGATGGCCCGGATCTGGTCCCAGGTAGCCGTCTGGGACAGCAGGGTGTGGTCCACCCGGGCCAGAATGGGCTTGAGCTCGTTGTTCATGATAAAAATCTCCTTTCGGATGCCGTACATATTTTTGCGGATACAATCCCATTGTAGCAGAAAAAAACGCCTTTGTAAACCTTGACACCGGCGGCGGGGCAAGGGTCTGCAACAGCGAATTCATGAACAGGAGCAGCAGGCAGAGGGTACATATCGAACATGACCTCGTAGGCTACATCCCCTTGGACGAGCTGCTAAAAGCGGAACAGGCATGACCGAAATCATGCCTGTTTCAAGAAATTTGATTTTACTGTCTTACCAGCAGAGAGCATTTCGCCGCAGCTTTTTATAGCGCTTTCACACAATATAGTGCGCCAAAAGCATCAGATAAAGTATTTTTTCCGGCAGTAGTGGTACGGCGTGTCGGGAACGGCGGCGCGGCCATAGATGTTGGCGGCAAAGACCAGGTCATGGATGGCGATGCCGTAGTTATACACCAGAATGCGCTGGACGTTATCCGTGCGGCCGGGGGCGGCACCGTTGAGCACGTCGGTGACGTTGGTGGTGACGGGGGCGAAGTGGTCGAAATACTTGAAGCCCCGGATCTGCTCCATTTCATCGGTGAACACCCGGTCGAAGAACAGGTCGCAGTTCTGGAAGCCCATGGTGCAGATGGGGATGACGGTGCAGCCCTCCTTGAAGTATTCGTCGGTGACGAAGTTCTCCGTAACCTTGGTAATGGCGGAGATCACCAGGTCAGAGCCGCCGATGACCTCCTCATAGGTGTCGCACAGGACGAAATGCACGTCCGGGTCCTGACGGAACAGGTCCATGATGCGGTTTTCGTGGCCGTGGCGGCCGATCATCTTCACCATGGCCAGGTTGCCCCGCTCATAGATGCAGGGCATGACGTTGTAATAGTCGCCGTCCTGCTGGGAGATGTGGATTTTGGGGGGCAGGGTGTAGCCGGACTTTTCCCGCAGGGCCTCGTCCACTCAGCGGATGAGCTCGCTGTCCGGAGTCTCGGCTGCAATGGCCCGGACGGCTTCAAAATCAAGTACTTTCGTGTGTTCTCTCTCCATTTTCATCTTTCTTCTCTCATATAAGCCCTCCGGCGAAAGCCGGAGGGCTTCAGGGGTCATCAATAGAGCTTGGCTCCGGCGGGGATGTGGGGATCGACCATCAGCAGGTGGAGCTTCTCCTGGCCGTTTTCCTGGTGCACGGCGGAGATGAGCATACCGCAGGACTCGATGCCCATCATGGGCCGGGGCGGGAGATTGGTGATTGCAATGCAGGTCTTTCCAACCAGCTCTTCCGGCTCATAATACTCGTGAATACCGCTCAAAATCACCCGATCTTCGCCGGTTCCGTCGTCCAAAACGAACTTTAAGAGCTTTTTGGACTTCTTCACGGCTTCGCATTCCTTGACCTTCACGGCCCGGAAATCGGACTTGGAGAAGGTGTCAAAATCCACCAGGTCGGTGAACAGCGGTTCGATCTGCACGTTGGAGAAGTCGATCTTTTCTTCGACGACAGGAGCGGTGGGAGCGGCCTCGGCGGGCTTTGCGGGCTTCTTGTCGGTATCCAACGGCTTCATGGTCGGGAATAAAATTTTGCTCTCTCCATCCCGCCCCATGCCGCTCCGTAGTGCGCAAAATCCGCATAATTGCTGGGTTTTTGAAACTATTTATCATTCGTCCTGTGTCCTATTTGACCGTCCGCTTCACTCGAAAAGTTGTATAAAAATTGTAGTTGTTTGTAGGCATATTTTTTTGTGAAAAAGTGCGTCAGCTCCAAAATGTCAAAAATTGGATAAATTTTCCATGAAAAGGACTGGCACATTGTAGAGCCATGAAGAACATCCCTGATACTGTTTCTTTATCGCTTTTAGCCTATATTATAAGGTATCAATGCTAAAACTGCGGAAACCAGCAATGCACAAACTGCTTATTTGCAGCTCATATAAATATGAGTATACCCCCATCAGTTATTCAAGTCAACATTTTTCAGCGAACTACTTGTCTGCATAAAAAACTAGGAGGTTAACTATGCCAGAATACCAACTTCAAATCAAACAAGTGGTAGATTACCCACGATGCCGGATTTATCGTGAGTTCATCCACAAACTGATCAACGACCGGAGCATCCGCATAAACGGAGGCTCCGGCCTTTTTCATTTTACTGTACTTTGCAGCTATGCAAACTTCCGCACCTCATATCGCCGTATTGACGGGATCAGTTACACAGTCTCCCCCGGCGAATGGGTCTGCACCGTCAAGGAACTGTCTTGCTGGTTCCGCACCCGCTTTCATCGGCAGGCGCTGTCCATGCTGGATACCCTTCAGAAGCAGCACTTGATTTCCTATACACTGCTGGGCCGTGGCAATGTAGTCAAATATAAAATCCTCCACTGGGCCCGCCACAATTCCGCACTGGAGTACAATGCCCCTTGCCAAAAGGATACCGGTTTTTTCTTCCTGCCAGTCTCTGTTGCCCTGGAACTGGTCAGCTCTGCCCGCTGCTCTGAAATGGACATCGTTCTGGATCTGTGGGTATCCGCTGTCTACAACGATACGCAGGTGCAGGGGTCAGAGGTCGGTCCGGTAGCCTACTTTCGCAATGGTACAGGAAACCCGTTGGTCAGTTATACCGAACTCTCCTGCCGCTGGGGGCTGTCACGCGCTACCGTATGCCGGATACTGAAAAAGTTGGACGGTCTTGGGTATATCTCTATCATGTCGTTTCCCGGCCGGCATGGAAGCGTGATCTACCTGCAGAACTACCTGTCCACCATGTTTGAGATTTCCGATGTTTTAATCGACAAGGAGGAAGTTGCCATGACCTTAAACATTCATCTGGAGCTTCCGGAAACTGCTGAAACCGAAGAGAGCCATTCTATCTCTGAGCATGAGGTCATTGTTTCGGATGCACTTTCCAGCGTTTCAAAATCGCACATTGAAACGATACTCCGCAAGATGGCTGACATCCTATCTACGCAAGGGATTTCCTGCTTTTCTTGCCCACTCTCCTGCTATAAGTTATATCCCTTATCGGACGACTGCTGGGAAGAGTTGATTCCGCGTGCGCGAGGGAAATCTACAGTCCACTTTGGTCTGACCATCCTCTGCGGCACAAACACTTCAATCGCCACTTTTGAACTTACACTCACTCCCTCTGAGGAGCACGAAAATAGGAGGAACCTGAAATGAGAAAATTTGTTGAACCTGATGTTGCTGATAATCCCCTGTACCATGATACCTGGAAACTGCTGAAAAAATACCGGGATGTTGTGTGGAGCCTGGAGCTTTCTGTCCAGCATGTCCGCACCAAGTTTGAGATTGAGTATGGTACCTCCATTGAGGATTTTCTGGATTCAGTCTATCTGGCTGGCGCTGATTTGGCCGGAAGCGACATCGAGCATCATGCCAAATGCATTGAACGCAGCCACAAAATGCTCAAGCTGCTGGATTCCGCAATCGAATTGCTGCGTACCAAGCACAAAAACGGTGAGGCATATTACTGGTTGCTGTACTACTCCTTCCTCTCGCCGCAGCAGCTCAAAAATGTTGAGGAAATTATCGAGACCCTGCGACCGCATATCCGCGACATCAGTTTCAGAACTTACTACCGCAAACGCCGGGAAGCCATTGAAGCCCTCAGTTCCGTTCTTTGGGGCTATACCTCCAAGGACAGTTTAGACATGCTGGAGCAGTTCTTCCCAGAGCCAAAATCATCTTCCGGACAATCGGGCAAATAATTGGCACAATTCGGGAACAAAATTGGCATGGTTCTGCTCTTTCAGTGTAAATACCGATGTGTTAAACTGAATATGCTCAAACTTGCACCCAAAACCGAACAGGACAGTAACGGCACCTTTCATCAGGGTGCTTTTTTGCTGCCCAGATGGCCGCCCGGCCATTTGAAAGCCCACATTTGTTTTGACAGGTGTGGGTTTTTCTGTTCCCTATTGAGCATCAAAAAATCATTCAGAATTGGAGGATCGCAAATTGAAGAAAACGAAAACCCCTCAAACTCCGCAGCTTCAGGAGCCGGATACCCAGTCCAAGCGCAGGCTTTCGCTGCCCAAAGTGGCTTACAGCGCCTTCCTGTGTGTGATGATGTCCATGATATTCTGCCAGCCGGCTTATGCGGCAACAGATGTATGGACCAAGGCCAAAGAGATCATGCAGGATGTATACACCCAAATCCTTGCCATCTCCACTATCGCCGCCATCGTCACTGCTTCGGTAGCCTTGCTGCTCATGAACTTCTCCCGTTCCGGACGGACGGTGGATGAAAGCCGCGCCTGGCTCAAACGAATCTGTATCACCTGGGCTATCCTCAATGGCTTGGGCTTTATCATGGCGTATGTGACGCCGCTCTTTAGTGGCGGACAATGGACAGGCTGATTGACCGTCTGACTGCTCGCCGGAAAGGAGGCTTGCATTTATGGGCATTTTAGACGGCATAGTGGAATGGATCGCAGAACAGGTAATGGCCGGTCTTGATCTGGTGACCACATCGGTTTTGGGTGCGCTGGGCTGTGATATGGCTGTATTTCTGCGTTATTTTCCCGCAGCAGAGACTATGTACTCTGTTTTCGTGGCTCTGGCAATCGGGATCATCCTGCTCAACTGGGTCTGGCAGTTATTCAAAAACTTCGGTCTTGGCGCAGGTGTGGAAGCAGAAGACCCGGTAAAGCTGAGTATCCGTTCCGTTATTTTTATCCTGCTGACGCTCTTTTCAGATGAAATCGTCAATATTGTTCTTACCATCGGCGGCACCCCCTACCACTGGATCATGGAGTCCGACCTTCCTGCATTAAGCTTTGCAGACTTCAATTCCGTGATGCTGGTCATCATCGGTGTGTGCCAATGGGGCTGTGGCACTGATTACCTTGATTTTGGTTCTCATCCTGGCCTGGAACTACCTAAAACTTCTGTTCGAGGCAGCCGAACGGTATGTGCTGCTCGGTGTACTGGTCTACACGGCTCCTGTGGCTTTTTCTATGGGCGCCAGCCAGACCACAGCAAACATCTGGAAATCCTGGTGCCGGATGCTTGGCGGTCAAATTTTCCTATTGGTCATGAACGCCTGGTGCCTGCGCCTGTTCACAAGCATGGTGGGGTCCTTCCTTGCGAACCCGCTTTCGTTATAAGGAGGTCTTATCCTTGAAGAAACTCAAAAAATTTTTATTTGCGGCCTTTACAGTCGCAATTCTCTCCTGCCTGCTCTGCCAGCCGGCTTTTGCCGCTATCTCCGAAAGCGATGTGCAGGCTCAGGTAGACGCTGTGGGAAAAGAAGCCGTTTCCGGCAATGTGTTTATCTGGTTTCTCTGTGCTATCGGCTTTCTCAAAGTCGGTCAGAAAATCGATTCTTTCCTCTCCAGCCTGGGTGTCAATGTAGGACATACCGGCGGCAGCATGTTGGCTGAGGCTATGATTGCTGCCAGAGGCATCGGCGGCATCAAGAACTTTTCCAGTCACCACTTTGGCGGCGGGAGGAACAGCAGTTCCACCAATGTCAACGCAAACGGTGGTAAAGGCAGCGGCGGCTTTGGAGCAGGGTTTGCCAGCGGCGGTCTTGCTGGAGTGGTGAGCCGAAAAGTCACAAACAGCGCCATCAAAACAGCCACCACAACTCCCAGCTCCAAGCCCTCCGGTCTTGGCAGTCTTTTAGGCGATGCTGCAGCCGGAGGGATCGGCGGCCATATGTACGCTTCTTCCGTCAGTAAGGGCGGCAATTTTGCCAACAATGTAATCGGCAGCGTAGCCACTGGCAGTATCAGCCAAATGGGTTCCATTTCCGGTGAAAAAGCCGCCGAAGCCCTGCACTCTTACATGGGATACGCGGCACTGGAATCCGGAGCTGAAAATGTTCCGACCTTCCAGAATGTCGAAATCGGCGGCGGCCGCATCACCGGTACAGAAGTAACTGCAGAACATCCCGAAGGTATCTCCTTTGGTATGTACCACGCAGACCAATATGTTGCCCCGGAAGGCCAGTACACCACCGTTCATGCCGTGGATGGTACAGCATGGTATAAGCAGTACGCTGTGGATGCTGTTGACAAATCGCCCTATATGGCCCCTGACGGTTCTATCGCCTTCAACGAGTCCATTGTCAAAAAGCTGCCTCCAGCCCCGAGGAGAAAGGACAAGATATAAATGCCAGAAGATCAGAAAAGCGGTTTTTCCGAAGCTGTGGAGACCGGCGCCTCCGCAGCGCATACCATCCGCGGTGCAATCAAAACCGGAAAAGCTATTTCCTCCGCTGCCAAAGGCGCTGCCGCAGGCGGTCCTTACGGTGCAGTTGCAGGCGCAGTGTGGGCAGGTCGGAAGCATATCGGAAAAATCATTGTGGCAGTCATTGCCCTGCTTATGCTGCCGGTATTATTTGTTCTCATGCTCCCCGGTCTTATTTTCGGCGGACTGACCAATGCCTTTTCGCCATCTGACCCCGAAATTCCGATTTTGAATAGCGAAACAGCGATTATTGAGAACGCCAACGAGATCACCTTTACCCTCAACGGCATCTTGGGCGAGGCACTGGATGATGTACTTGCCCGGATCGAAGCTGACTTTGCGGCATCGGGAGCCGACCATATGGAGGTCAAAAACGCTTATTCCGGCGGGCCTATTTATAACGCCAACCTGTTTATTTCTCAGTATTGTGCAGCCAAAGACAAGGATTTTGAAAGCATTTCTCTAAATGACCTTGCCGCCACCCTGCGGGAAAACAAGCAGCATCTATATTCCTACACCAGCAAGCAAGAGATTCGTGAGAGCACCGTGACCGATCCGGAGACTGGGGAAGAAACAACAGAGCCAGAAACATGGATGGTCTATACTGTCCGTTACAACGGTGAGTCCTATTTTTCTGATGTTGTATTCCAGCTTACCGATGACCAAAAGGAGCTTGCAGCCGATTATGCCTCCAACCTAAGCCTGTTCTTGGGCGATGGTCTGCTGCAGAATCTGGAAGCGTGGACCGGAAACAGCATCACCTCTCTGGGCGATGTTACTTTCACCGATGGGATCACACCTGTTGTTTACTACAATCAGCTGGATGAACGCTATGCCGGTAAAGCCTATGGCACGGACAATATTGGCGGTTATGGCTGCGGCCCTACCGCTATGGCAATCGTGGTGTCCTCTCTGACAGACGATATGGTTGACCCTGTGGAGATGGCCGAGTGGTCTTACAACAACGGCTACTGGTGTAAAAGCAGTGGTTCTTACCATGCACTGATACCTGCCGCCGCTGGGGAATGGGGGCTTCCGGTTTCCGGCTGTACCACTGCGGAACCACAGCGCATCACAGACGCACTGGCTAATGGTAAACTGGTAGTAGCAATCATGTCTGAAGGCCACTTTACCTCATCCGGTCACTTCATTGTCCTGCGTGGCGTAAAAGACGGCAAGATCATGGTGGCTGACCCTGCCAGTTACACACGGAGCGAACAGCTCTGGGATCTGTCCATTATCTTAAATGAGGCCAGCCGGCGCGCTGGAGCTGGCGGTCCGTTCTGGATTATCGGCTGATGTGCCCGCCCGGCTTCGGAAACGAGGTTAATCATGAATCATAAAATCGACCGAGATACCTACATAATACCACCGAATTTCATCGAGTCAGGCACCTTCTTCGGTGGTATGTTCAAAGCCCGAAATGTGATTGAAGCCGGCATCCTGGCATTTGCCATTGGTGTGCCGGTTTTTTCATTGCTCCCTCTTAGCCTGACTGCCCGTATCATCGCTTTGTGCCTGACCGCACTGCCAGCAGCATTGGTGGCGCTTATCGGAATTTCCGGTGAGAGCCTTTCCTCTTTTCTGCTGATTTTCATAAAGTACCTGCGAAACCGCCGCATTATAGGCGGTAACAGCGCAGAAGATGCGGTTCCGGCGGCAGAGCATGGCGGCAAGCATATTAAAAAGAAGGTACACAAGCCCGACAAGGCTCCCAGACGGTCACGGCGCTCCGGCAGAGAGGATTTCCCAGCGGAGTTTGATGAAGTTCGTAGCTACGAGATCCGCCAAAAACTCCGTCCTGTGAAAAAGCAGAAGCCTGCCAAGGAGAAGAAAGCCGCCAAGCAAAAAAAGAAGGTCTCCAAGGAGCGCAAAGTAAAACGCCCTATCCGCACCCAGGAGCCGAAGCCCGCCTGCCTTAACCCAGTAGCAGATTATCTGCCGATTTCCAAAATTGAAAACGGCATCATCTACACGAAGGACCACCGCTATGTCAAGGTCGTCGAGGTAGTACCCATCAATTTTATGCTGCGCAGCGCCCAGGAACAGCGGAACATCATCTATTCCTTTGTATCCTACTTGAAAATCAGCCCCATCAAGCTGCAAATCAAGGTACTGACACGTCGGGCAGAGATCAACCGCCATCTGGATACCGTTCGGAAGGAGATGGAACAGGAGACCAATGAACAGTGTCTGCTCATGCAGGAAGACTACCTCCAGTTCGTTCAGCAGATCGGTTCCCGTGAGGCAATTACCCGACGTTTCTTCCTGATTTTTGAATATGAGCCGTGGAGCAACACCAAGCGCTCTGATGAAGAAGGCGAGGCAATCAATGCCCTGCAAAGTGCAGTCCATACTGCTACCAACTACCTCCGTCAGTGCGGTAACGAGGTCATCGTTCCGGAAAACTGGGATGAGTTTACCGTAGATGTCCTCTATAACCTGCTCTGCAGAAATGAAAGTGCTGTAAAGCCGCTCTCCGTCCGGGCACAGGAGGTTGTGGCTGAGTACCTTGCCAAAGGGCGCGACAGTGAGATCGACCATATCCCTGCCACCGAATTCTGTGCGCCAAAAAGCATTGACTTCACGCATGGTCACCATATCTGCATTGACGGTCTGTATTATGCTTATTTGCTGGTGCCCTCTGATGGCTACAAAACGCAGGTTCCAGCCGGCTGGCTCAGTCTTATCGTCAATGCCGGTGACGGGATCGATATGGATATGTTCCTCTCCCGTCAGCCCAAAGAAACCATCATCCAGAAAGTCGGACAGCAGCTGCGTATCAACCGTTCCAAAATCAAGGACGCCAGCGACACCAACACCGACTTTGATGACATTGATGGCGCTATCCGAAGCGGGTACTTTCTCAAAGAGGGCCTTGCCAACAACGAGGACTTCTACTACTTGAATCTGCTGATTACCATTACTGCCTCCAACGAGGAAGACTTGGAATGGAAGGTCAGCGAAATGAAAAAGCTCCTGCTCTCACAAGACATGAACGCCTGCACCTGCCATTTTCGGGAGGAACAGGCGTTTTTATCTGCCCTTCCATTGGTGGCAATGGAAAAGAAACTGTATGAGCGCGGTAAACGCAACCTGCTGACAGGCGGTGCGGCAAGCTGTTATCCCTTTACCTCCTATGAGATGTGTGATGATAACGGTATCCTGCTGGGCGTCAACAAGTACAACAGCTCCCTTATTATCGTGGACATCTTCAATTCTGCGGTCTATAAGAACGCCAATATGTCGATCCTTGGCACGAGCGGAGCCGGCAAAACTTTTACCATGCAGTTGATGGCGCTGCGAATGAGGCGGAAAAATATCCCCATTTTCATTGTTGCGCCCCTAAAAGGCCATGAATTCCATCGCGCCTGCTCCAATGTGGGCGGCTCCTTTATCCAGATTTCACCGGCCAGTCCCCACTGCATCAATGTTATGGAGATTCGGCGGGTAGACCGCTCGGTGAATGAAATTCTGGACGGTCCAGGCATTCAGTTATCTGAACTTGCAGCAAAGATCCAGCAGCTCCACATATTTTTCAGTCTGCTGATCCCCGATATGTCTCACGAAGAACGACAGCTTTTGGACGAAGCCCTTGTTCGTACCTATAACACAAAAGGCATCACTCATGATAACGCCTCTTTGGAAGACCCTGCACAGCCCGGCCAGTACCGTGAAATGCCGGTGCTTGGTGACCTGTACGAAATTTTGAAAACCTCCAAGGAAACGATGCGCATGGCCCACATTCTAAACCGTCTGGTAAACGGCAGCGCCAGCACCTTCAATAAGCAGACCAATGTTCGGCTCGACAACAAGTACACTGTTTTGGATATTTCCTCCCTCACGGGAGATCTGCTCACCGTAGGTATGTTTGTGGCGCTGGACTTTGTTTGGGACAGAGCCAAAGCCGACCGTACAGAAGAAAAAGCCATCTTCATCGATGAGTGCTGGCAGCTTCTATCCGGCGCCGGTGCTGCTGGTGTAAGATTGGCTGGCGATTTCCTTTTGGAAATTGCCAAAACCATACGCGGTTACGGCGGCGCCTCGATTTTTGCAAGCCAGGATCTTGCCGATTTCTTTGACCTTGACGGCGGCAGATTTGGTAAGGGCATCATCAACAACTCCAAGACCAAGATCATTCTGAATCTGGAGGACGACGAAGCCCAGCGGGTACAGGAAGCCCTGCACCTGTCCGATGCTGAAACAATGGAGATCACTCACTTTGAAAGAGGTCACGGTCTGATTTCTACCAATAACAACAATATTATGGTGGAATTCAAAGCCAGCCCTCTGGAAAAGGATCTGATTACTACCGACCGCCGCGAGCTGCGTGAAATCGTAGAGCGAAAACGCCGTGAACAATCCACATCTGCCGAACAGCAGATATAACAATTTGAAGAGCGAGGTGATTCCCATGTGCAACTTTCCTGCCAGACGCCGCTATGCGTCTGCTTTGCGTCTGCATTACGCCTAAAAGCCAGTTTTGCCAACCAGATCATCTTTTGGCTTACACTGACTGGCTTTCCTTCCTATTTTAATGCGTCTTGAATACGCCTATATTACGCCATTGGAGGTGATACCCATGAAGACCAGGGCTGAAATCTATGGAAATGAAGCTGCGGCTCTGCTGCGGATCGTCACGATGTATCCCGGTCTCAATATGCAGCAGCTTCTTTGCTTTCACCCTGGCAAAGAAGAAATCATCAAGACCCTGCTCTCCCATCTACAAAAGCAGGGCCGTATTTTTCAAACTGATACAGGCGGTTACTTTCCGTCTGGTTGGGCAGCAAAATCAGACAACTCCCTGATACGGGCTGCCTGGGTACTCTTGGATTTTATCGGGCAGGTGGAATACCATGCTCCCGGTGATTTTCCGGTCAAGCTTATCTTCTTTGCAAACGGTGAACTATACGAAATCGTCTACGCAGCTTCCGGCCAGGAGGCCCTGATCAACCATGCGCTTCGGGATGACCGCAGCGGTGGACGCCGCATCATTTTGGTCGATAATCCGGAAGACATTCGCCGCATTGACTGCCCTGGCATTTCCGGTTTCTGCACCGTGGATGCAGCGGGCCAGGTGCATTACTTTAAGAAAACAGGAGGAACTTGATTGGAACGAAAAATCATCTCACACCGAATCGGAAGCATTCTTGATGATATATCCCGTTTGAGCAATGCTCTTTACGCGATGGATACCACGGATATTCAGCGCTATCCGGACAACTATGAAGTCTTATCCACTGATGCCGCCCTGCGGGCAGAGAAAATTGCCTGCAGGCTGCGGCATTTGATATATTCCAGCACCACCATCCGCAAAGGCGATTACCTGACATCCGCCGGTATTGTACACGGAATTGAGGTTGTCTATGAGGACGGTGTACTGGAGGTCACCCTGCCTGGTCTGCTCCCAAAACGCAAGCAGAGGCAAAACACTGAGTTTCTGCTCGACCCGTTCTACTTCTCATTGGAGCAATACGCCAAAGAGCATCCCATGCCCCGCTTCAGCGATTGTGTGGTGTGCTTTACGCAGGTTTATGACCAGTGCCTTCCCACCCGGCGTATCCGTGACTACGACAATCTGGAAGAAAAGCAGCTTCTGGATGTCCTCTCCACCTTCGTCATGGCTGACGATACCGGCCTGCTCTGCGATGCCTACAACACCGCTGCGCTGGGCGAAAAGGACTGTACCAGAATCAGTGTCATGGAAAAAAAGCGGTTTCCCGCCTGGCTTGCTGAGCATGAAAACACCCTAAAATCCATCTCGGATTTTTGAGCATTTTCAGCCATTGCTTGTCCGACCTGCCGCAACATCGTATTTAGCCCCGGATTTCGGGGCTTTTTTCTGTCGTTACACCACGGATTTTTACCGAAGTTCCTTGCAGTCTCGGTAAAAGCCACACACCACAAGGAGGTGATCACTTGGGAAATTCCCACAGCCAGACACGATGGCGTACAGGCTTCTCTCTCTGACTGCCATCTCCGGCGAGTTCCCCACAGACCAGCTTAACAGACTTCCCGGCAGTCCATATTATCTGGAGTCTGTTGTCACTGCACTGAAAAAAGACGGGCTGCTGCGTACCTATTACCGGGATAAACTGCGCGGCTACCGTCTGGGGCCGCGAGCCAAAGCCACTCTGCTGGAAAGCCGGCCGGACAGGTTTGCCAGCTACCTGACAGGAGATACCGACACCAACCGTTTGAAATGCGAAATTGACCGAAGACTCCGGCTACACCGCCTGGCAGAAACCTATGTGACCATGGATAATGCGGGTGTATGTGTGTATCGGGATGAAAAACCGGCAATTTTTGCGCCGGATGGTTACGCTGGCGGCAGGATTGTCTATCCTGCTTTTTTCAGTTCCAGAGAAGTGAAAGAAATGGGGATCGACACCACGAAGATCCGCAGTTCCCGCTCCACTGGAATACTCCTTGCGCCCTCCGGCATCTTCGTGACCTACAACAGCAGCAGCGCCCTGATGAAGTGGCGCTACAAATCGGAAATGCGGGTCAAGGCATTGATTTGGAGCGTAATCTGCCAACAGCGCCTGGCCCCACAGTTTCGCCATGAGGATGTTCATGGACTGATTCTGGGCAACAGCATGGATCTGGCTTACCAGATTTTGACCAGCACCGGAGGACGCAAACATGATTTCTTCATGCTGGATGGCAGCTATGAGCATTTTCTTTATCTTACCAACAACCATCAGGGGGAGGTGATACTTGCACTGCTGTGCGACCCTGTGAAAACTGCGGAGCTGGACCGCATTCTGCTCCAAGGTCTTACTGCGAGGCAGCCCGGACTGGCTATTGAGCATGACGGTGTTTCACCGGATGGCTCACCAGTCCTGTTTGGCTATTTCTGCGATCTGCCCCGTATCGCACGCTTCAACACCTCCCTCGAACTATCCGAGCGCCCAGGCACACTGATCTGTTTTGACTTCCAGGCAGAGGTACTTCGCAGCTACTGTGGTTCCCGGGTGCGCTTCCAGACCATTGATTTCACAAAATTCGAGGGGAGGTTGTTCCCATAAACAAGAAAAAACTGATCGTAAGCCTGATTGCAGCGCCCTTTGCCATTCTTGCGATTCTATACGCAGGCGGCTTTCTGGCACAGCTTTTGGGTAACTATGCAACCTGGAAACAGGGCGGCGGTATTCCCGGCGACGGTACTTCACCGCTGGCCGCTTCGCCCGACTTCCTTCTCTGCCTTTCCTCTGTGCTCAGACCGCCTTATGGCGTGTATGGCATTTTGATCTGCATTGGCTTGTTAGCAGTGCTGCTCATCATGGTCATGCGCATGGGATATGGTGATGCCGGTGAGTATGATGAAGACCGCAATTTCTCCTACTCCGCCAAAGGCACTTATGGCACCTCCGGCTGGATGTCCCGCAAAGAAATGTCCGGCGTACTGGATCTGGTGCCCGATCTGCGCAAACACAAGGGTGTTGTACTGGGTATGCTGGATGGCAAAGCAGTCTGCATACCGGAAGATACCAGAATCAACAGTAATCTGGCAGTCTACGGCGCCAGTGGTTCCATGAAAACCCGTTCGTTTTGTATGAACCGTATCCTTCAGGCCACTGTCCGAGGTGAAAATGGCGCCGGAGAATCGTTGATCATCTGCGATCCCAAATCGGAATTGTACGAGAAGTCAAGCGAATTTCTCCGCAGCCGGGGCTATTGTGTCAAGCTATTCAACCTCGTTTCGCCTGAAAACTCAGATTCCTGGTGTTGCCTTGCCGAAGTTGAGGGACAGGAACTAATGGCCCAGCTTTTTGTAGATGTCATCATCAAGAACACCACGAACAACGGCAAGAGCGACCATTTCTGGGATGCCTGTGAGATGAATCTGCTCAAGGCCTTGGTACTGTATGTGGATCAAGGCTATGCGGAAGAAAACCGCAACATTGGCGAAGTCTACCGGCTGCTGACTCTCAATGGGGAATCCCAACTTGACACATTGTTCGAGGCGCTTCCTTCCACGCACCCTGCCAAAGCACCCTACAGCCTGTTCAAGCAGGCCAGCGACACAGTGCGAAGCGGCGTGATTATCGGTCTGGGCAGCCGCCTGCAGGTATTCCAGTCTGAGCTGATCAAAAAAATTACCGCTAAGAATGAGATCGATCTGGAGCTTCCGGGTCAGCAGCCCTGTGCCTACTTCCTCGTTACCAGCGACCAGGACAGCACCTTTGATTTTCTGGCCTCGCTGTTTCTATCTTTCTGCTTCATCAAACTGGTGCGATATGCAGACCACAACTGCGAGGGCGGCAAACTGCCTGTGCCTGTCCATATCCTTGGGGAAGAACTGACAGCGTGCGGCACGATCCCCGACCTCTCCCGCCGGCTCAGCGTAATACGCTCCCGGAATATCTCCATGTCCTGTGTGTTCCAAAATCTCGCAGGATTGCAGAACCGATACCCGCAGAATTTGTGGCAGGAGATCATTGGAAACTGTGACGCGCAGTTGTTTTTAGGCTGTACAGACCAGCTTACTGCCGAATTTATTTCTGCCAGGACAGGGCTTGCCTCCGTAGCAGTATCCAGTAAGTCCAAACAGCTGGGCACCTGGCGTATCTCCAACTATACACCGGAGTTTCGTGAGACCTCTGGTGTTGGAAAACGCCCTGTACTTACTCCTGATGAAGTCCTGCGGCTCCCGCTGGATCAGGCGCTCATCATCATCCGTGGCAAGAAGGTTCTGCAGGTAGACAAAATGGATTACTCCAAACACCCGGAAGCCAAGTACCTGCGTTCCTGCAAAGCATCTGCCCATGTACCGGAATGGCGCCGCTTGGAAGAAGAAGCCGCCAAAACACCGCAGCCCGCGCCGAAACCGGCTCCTGCAGCAAAGAAGCCGGCAAAGCGCAAAGCCACCAAACCGGCATCCCCCACGGATAAATCACCCAAAGAGGCTCCGGCCCCCAAATCTGCCGGTACGCCGGAAGGCATTATCACCACAGACAAGGATTCCATCCTGTCTTAAACAAAACTATCAAATTCATAGGAGGTTTTAATCTATGGCAACCAAGAAAAAAGAACTTCTGGAACAGGAGGCTCCTGTTACCGAAACCGTTATGTCGGAAGGCGAAACTCTGCCGGCCGATACTGCTCAACCTGAATCCCTTCCTGCTGATACTGGCAATAGTCTGGATTTGAACGAACTGCTGGGGCAGATGGATCAGCCCCTGGAGGACACCTCTGCCGAAGATATGGCTGAAGATCCCCTTCCTGAACTCACCGAGGAGGAAATGTTCGGAGATACGCCTGCTGAAACAGACGATCAAAGCGCTGCTCCCACTGATATGCCGGAAGACTTTGATGTGCAGCCGCCTGATGTTTACGAAGATAACGCCGACGCTGTGCAGGAACCCCCTGCATCTCCCAAGCCCAAGCGTACCAGCCGAAAGAAGAAAGAAGCTGCTGCTCCTGAAGAAACTGTCACAGAGGAAGTCCCTGCCGAAACAACAGAGTCGGCGGATACAGCCGACTCTATTCTTGATACGGAGGAACCTGCTGTGGAGCCTGATGTTCCTGTCGTGGAAGAAACTGCCGCTCCTGCCCCTACTCCTTCTCCTCCCCAGCGCCAGCCCCGCCCCCAGCGCGGCGAGGCCCCCGTCCTTACCATCCGCAGCCGGGATGATGTCGAGACTGCCGAAGACCGTGATGATGTAATCTGGCATGAGATCCATAATGCCTACCGCACCCGCAAGATCATCACCGGCAAGCTGGGCGGCATTGAACAGCTGGACAACCGCAAGACGGTGGCAGTTGTGGATTACAAGGGGTTCCGTGTCATTATCCCTATCAAGGAAATGATGATCAATCTGGGCCGCAGTCCTTCCGGTCAGGAATACGCCGACCTTATGCTGCGCCAAAATAAGATCCTTGGCAACATGCTCGGTGCTGACATTGACTTCATCGTGCGTGGTATCGACTCCAAGACCCGCAGCGTAGTTGCCAGCCGCAAGGAGGCCATGCTGCGCAAACGCCAGATTTTCTATCTGGATACGGATGCTGCCGGTATGTACCGTGTCTATGAGGGCCGCATCGTCCAGGCGCGTGTGATTGCAGTGGCTGAAAAGGTTGTGCGCGTGGAAGTTTTCGGCGTTGAAACCTCCATCCTTGCCCGTGACCTTGCCTGGGATTGGATCGGTGATGCCCATGAGCGTTTTTCCGTAGGCGATGAGGTTCTGGTCCGTATTCTCAGCGTGCGGCGCAACAGTCTGGAGGACTTGGGCATCAAGGCTGACATCAAGAGTATTTCCGAGAACACCGACAGGGACAACCTGCAGAAGTGCCGTATCCAAGGCAAGTATGCCGGCCGTGTCACAGATGTCCACAAGGGCGTTGTCTATGTGCGCCTCTCCAATGGCGTCAATGCGGTAGCCCACTCCTGCTATGACTACCGGATGCCCGGCAAAAAGGACGATGTATCTTTTGCCGTCACCCGTCTGGATATGGAGCGGGGTGTGGCCGTAGGTATTATCACCCGGATCATCCGTCAGAACCTGTAAACAAAGCGCCTGGGAAGCAGCGGCGAACTGTTTCCCAGGCTTGCTTTTTATCATTACCGAAACTCCCACCGCATATCCTCTCCACACGACTGTTCTCTTAAATCCTCTATATAGATTTTTATTTTTCATTTGCGTTGATTTTTCACAAAAATGCGGATATAATATATTATAGCAAGGATTTAGGAGGTTGTTTTATGCTGATTCAATTTAGTGTAGAGAACTTTCTCTCTATCAAAGATAATGTCGTGTTATCCCTGCTTGCCAGTAAGGATAACGAACATCCGGAACACCTGATTGTGGACGGAAACAAAAAGCATTTGAAGTCTGCCGTGATTTACGGTGCCAATGCTTCCGGAAAGTCCAATGTCTTGAATGCATTTTGGTTCATGGTAAATTATGTGCTGACTTCGCATAACCAGCAGCTCCACAAAACCATTGAGCGTTCGCCGTTCAAGTTTGACCGGGAAACACCCTCTCGCCCCAGCAGCTTTGAGGTCATCTTCACCACAAATGGCATCCGATATGCGTATGGCTTTTCTGTAACAGACAAAGCTGTTATTGAAGAATATCTGTATTACTATCCCAATGGCAGGCAGGCACTCATTTTTGAGCGAAAAGACACAAAAGATTTTCGCTTTACCGTTGATGTCGATGAACAAAATACTCTCAAGGATCGCACTTCGGCCAACAAGCTCTATCTGTCTGTCGCATCAAACTGGAGCTATTCCAAAGTGATTCCGGTTCTGGAATGGTTTGCTTCCTGCCAGATCATCACGAAAAATTCTGTTGCAGACGCCTACGGCCTTGAAGCAGAACAACTCAAAGATGATGACTACCGGCATGTGATCGCCTCTATGCTGCGTGTTGCAGATTTTGGCATACAGTCCCTTCAGATGCGTGATACAGAACCCGCTCCTTCTCAGCGTAATGATATCTTTACCAATATCGAGGCCATTCACACGGTACAGGATACAGAGGGAAATACTTCTTCCTACGCGCTGAACATGGCAGAGGAATCTGATGGCACCAACAGTTATTTCAAACTGATCGGTGTTGTAAAAAAGGTGCTGGATGAAGGAACGCTTCTTGTCGCTGACGAGATGGACGCTCATCTGCATCCTCTTCTGACAAAGCATCTGGTCTCGCTTTTTAACAGCGTGGAGTTCAATCCAAATGGAGCCCAGTTGATTTTCACATCACACAACACCAATCTTCTTGACCTGGATGTACTGAGGAGAGATCAGATTTGGTTTACCGAAAAAGACGAGCAAACAGCGGCTACCGATCTGTTCTCCCTTTACGATTTTTCCATCCGCAAGGATGCCAAGGTGGAGAAAGGCTATCTGATTGGCCGTTATGGTGCAATCCCCTTTATCAAGGGAGGGCTGTAAAATGGCACGTGGAAAAATTGAAAAGCGTGGACAGCGACGCAGAAAAATAAAGCCTGTCATTCTGATTGTAACGGAGGGTTCTCAAACTGAGCCTAAGTATTTTGAACACTACCGCAACCGTCAGACAAACATTGATATTCGTGTGGTCGGCAGCCGCACCAGCGGAGGTGAAACAGATTATCTCAGCCTGATCCGGAAAGCCGTGGAATATCAGAACAAAAATCAGATTTCCGTATCAGAGGGAGACTCTGTATGGGTAGTTGCAGATGGAGATGTGAACTACAACAACCCTGACCCCATCACTGCAAAGGACAGTCTGCTCTCCAAGGCAAGGAAAATGGCAGATGCGAAGGGGATTCAGATTGCACTCTCCAATCCCTGCTTTGAATTTTGGTATCTGTTGCATTTCCAGTACACCACCAAATTTTTCAAAGACTACCCCGCAGTGAAAAACGCATTGACCACTTATCTCCCTGATTATGAGAAAGCTGGCGATGTATATAACCAGTTAGCAGAGCATACAGCCATTGCGATTCAGAACGCCAAACGTGTAGAGCAATACCATCTTCAAAATGACAGCAGCAAACCGTTTGGAATTGCTGTCAATCCATTTACCGACATCTATCAGCTGGTGGAATCACTGCTGTAATGTTGCAAAGAAACATGGTTGGCACAAAATTGTCTCTACATTGGCACAGTCCTGCCCTTTCGCCGTAAATCCATATCTGTTATACTTGGTACAGTCAAAACTTTGCATAGCAGCCGCTCCGGTTTGGAGCGGCTGTTTTCAATTTCAGTAAAGGTGGTGGTTTCTATTCTCTTTCAAAAAGCCCGGAAGGTGCTGAACAACGAGCGGGGCGAGGCCAACTATTTCAGTACGGTGGTCTTCATCTTCATCGCTGTCCTGCTGCTGGCCTTCATTATTGACCTGTTCAGCATCATTTCCACCAAGCAGGAACTTGACCATGCCGCCGATCAGATGGTCAAACAGATCCAGCTTTCCGGCGGCGTCAACGGCGAGACCGATGAGCTGTTTGAATTTTTGAGTTCTCAGATCGAAGGAGCCGAAAATATTTCCTACTCCATTGACGCTACCTACACATCACCCAGGCCATCCGGTATGACAAATGCCATCCAGTTGGGCACCCCCTTCTTCATTACTATCGAGGGAGATGCTAAACTGGGCGGGTTCTGGAATTTTGACCTGGTAAACATCACAGTTGTTGCCCGCGGCAGCGGCGTCAGTGAGCACTACTGGAAGTGAGGTGACCTATGAAACGTATATTCCTGCAGCTGAAACAGCTGCTGCGAAACGAACGGGGCGAGATCACCTTTTTCGCCTGCTTTTTTGTGGTAGGCATCGTGATGCTGATTTCCTTCCTGCTCCTGTACGCTTCCATCCGGATCACCTGCATCAACATCCGCAACGGCGCTAAAATGGAGTTAAATAACCTTAGCGGCACGATTTATGCAGATACCTACCGTTCCCAGCGTGAAACTAACTTTGAAGAGTACCTAAATACCCTTTACTCCAGCAGTGACTATACCGACATGCTGGAGGCTACAGTGGCAGGTGGCCTGGACTCCAAGATTCCGCTTTCAACGGAGGATTACAAGGTTTCCGACATCAGCCTGGAGTTCAATGTAGAGGATGGACGGGTTGAGTACATCTTTTACTGTGACGTGGAGTTCTATGTGCGGATGTTCGGCCACAGTTATCCGGCTATCACCCAACGGGTGGAGCTGACAGGCTACCACAACACAAAATTCTAACCCTACTGTTGAAAGCCCGGCACATTCTACCGTATAGGCTTTATATAACAGCAAAAAAGGAGTGTATGTAAAATATGAAGAAGTTTTTCCAATCCAAAGGCTTTATTGTTTCCTCGCTGGCTCTCCTCTGCGTCACTATTCTGGGTGTCTGCTGGTTCGTAAGCCGCGACCGTACCGGAGATTTTAGGCCGGATGAATCCCCACCCAGCAGCGTCACCGGCGATTGGTCAGATGGCGGCACACAGACAGATGGTGATAATGGAGCAGATGCTTATGCTCCCGGCCAGTCCACAGATGCCGAAGAAGAATATCCCAAAGTAACCTCCCAAACGGAGGATGAGGTTGTGATCGACTTCACCGATACTGAAAAGCTTGAAGAAACGCCTCCTCCGGTGCCGGAAGGTAAGACCGAAATCAAAGATCCTGGTCAGGAGCATACCGTCAATCCCGACCCGTCAGTTCCGGAGGTTACTGCCCCGCCCGCCGAGCAAGCGCCGCCCAGCAATGAGCCGGTTCCAGGCTCCAGCAACGGAAATGGAGCTGTATATGATCCGGTGTTTGGCTGGGTTGTTCCCGGCAATGTACAGCAGTCCACCGGTGACAGCGATGGAGATCTGAACAAACAGGTCGGCAATATGGGCTGATTTACTACAACTGAATATGGCACTACTTGGCCGTCACAGGATTGTGGCGGCCTTCCTATTTTCAAAAGGAATGGAGCGTGATGTATTTGAAACGACTTCTCGCCTTCCTATGCTGCTTTACCCTTGTTTTCTGTCTATTCCCCTCCTCTGCCTTTGCAACGGGCGGAAATGGAAACATAGATGGCGGCGGTGGCAGCATGGGTCATGGCACAAGCAGCAACTTCTGGAACTCAGGCAACGATGGCGTCCGCATTACTGTTGTTGACGCATCCAGCGGAACTGCCGTATCTTCTCCGCTGGACTTTTCAAACCGGACGCAGAAGACCAGTCTTCTCCATTTTGGGAAAGTCAACAAACTGCAATACCTGGGCGGCGCCGGCCTCTCCCTCCAGTCCGGCGTTGCCTATTCCTGCATTAGACCTACGCAATCTATGCCCACAATCGTCAGCAGCAAGGGGCAGAGCAACATCGAAGCCATCAAACGGTATTTCTGTTCTGAATATGCGTGCATGATGGTCGCTCAGGCAGCCGGAGTCGATTATGAGCGGATGATTGCCGGCGAGTACAAGCTGCTGATCGAGCCCATTGCCTATTTCACGCACAACGGCCAGTATTACTGTATGACAGCTACTGAAGCCGGCCTGTATGATCAGATGTCCGGCGGCAATCTGCGGAAAACCATGACCTCGCTTACCCATAAAAATCTGCCGCTGTCAATGTTCCTGGAATTCAGCGACCTTGGCATCTCCGCCTGGACAGGCAGCACCACTGGAAAGCAGAACAATTCCGACATCATCAGCACCCTTGGCGTTGGTATCGTCTGGTTTGATGAAGCTCCGCCGGAAGGAGAAATTGAGGCCCCTGATGTCGAATACCGAGTAGATACGGATGTGATCACCGCCGTCACACTGCGGACAGATCAGGATCTGACGCCGGATAATCCGGCATCGGTTACCTTCCATATTCTCGGCACCACCTACCGGGTCAATGATATAGTGATCCCAGCCGGTGACAGTCAGGTAGTCTGGGTCAAATGGCATACCCCCTCCACCCCACAAACCGTGACCATTACAGTATCTGTCAGCGGTGCCTATACCGCTCAGGATACCTTTGTCGCAAAAATCGTGGATCTGAATGAGCACATTCCACCTGACCCTGTGGCAACCGACACGAATCCCGGCTACTCTGTGCCGCCCCTACCCAGTGAAACGCAGAAGCTCACTGCCAACTGGGGCGTCTGGAGCTGCTACTGGGTGCCTGTATGGGTATGGTGCGACCACGGTGAAGATGGCGGACACTGGGTGGATGAAGGATATTGGGAATACGAATATACGGGCTACTCCGCTTCCATCAGCGGCGAGATGTCCCTAATGCCAGACGATATTGTACCCACAGCATCCGGCAAGACGATGAAAAGCGGGTACGGCGTTAAAACCGAAGTGCGGGCAACGCTGTCCACAGATGCCCCGACCAGCCACATTACTTATCCCCAAACTGCTTTTTCCGTATTTCCTGAGTTCCAGTATCAGACCTATCTGCGGCTTCTGCAGCGTTCCGGCGGCCAAAGTGCAAAATTCATCTTCAAGCCCAACGAGTTTTCCACCTATGACCGGACAGTGCATTTCACACCGCTGTGGTTCCCCGATGCCACCGACTACACCATCTATACACAGGTGTGGGATACCTGGACTCCTGACGGCATGTTATCCATCAACCTAAATGACTATGTTTCGATCCAAGGGAGCCTTTATGATGACTGGTATACCAATCGAGAATAGCCTCTGGACAGCTTACCTGCTTACCATATTTTTTGTGGTGGCCGGCTTTGCTGTCTACGATGTGCTTTACAGACGGGTGCCTGACCGGGCACTCGTCTTTTTTATCCCCTTAGCTGCCCTGGCGCCGGTCCTGCAGGGGTATTTCCTGTTAAATCACGGGCTCCCGCCGCTCTTCCTCTGGCCGGTCGCTACCCATGCCCTGGTAGGTGCCCTGCTCGGCTTTTGTATTCCATTGGCAGCTGCACTGGCAACAAACAGCACTGGTCTGGGCGGCGGGGATATCAAGTTCTGCGGGATATTAGGGCTGGTCTATGGTCCTTCCGGCATGGCGCTGGTCTTTCTGACTGCCGCTGTTACCGCAATGCCTGTGATCTTTCTTCTCAGGCGGCTTTATCGAACTGGGCAGCCCCTTGCTATCCCGTTCCTGCCATTTCTCGCCTGTGGCTGCTGTACAGCGACCCTGGCCCAACTATTTTTAAGATAGGAGACAACGCTTATGAAACTGAATAACCGATTCATCTTCGGGATCCTCTCTCTGCTGTTGGCGGCAGTTATCGCCTTTGTGGCACTTCCAACCATCGCCCGTCAGACCAATGGAAAAGAGGAAATCGTCCGTATCACCCAGCCGGTATTGAAAGGCGAGCAAATCTCGTCAGAAAATGCCGAGGTGGTTGAGGTAGGCGGCTATAACCTCCCCTCCAACATCGCCCATCAGCTCTCCGATGTAAATGGTCTCTACGCTACCGCCGACTTGGCTGTGGGTGACTATATCCTTACCAGCAAGATCAGTTCTGTACCGGTTTCGTCCGATGTTGCACTCAACAGCATCCCTTCTGGTAAAGTTGCAATCTCGCTGACCGTCAAAACACTTGCTTCCGGCCTCTCTGACAAGCTTCAGCCCGGTGACATCATCCGTATTTACCACTTTCTTGATACGGCCGCCGAAGTACCGGAACTGCGTTTTGTCAAAGTATTGTCCGTCACCGACTCAGACGGCATCAATGTGGATAATGCCAAGGAGCCCACGGAGGATGAAGAAAAGCAGCAGTCAGCCACCATCACTGTGCTGGCAAGCCCTGAACAGGCGAAGATCATTACCGGTCTTGAAAATGACGGCGTAGCTCATGTGGCTCTTATCTCCCGCAACAATGACAAACTGGCAGATGAGCTGCTTGCCGAGCAGGATAAGACTCTGCAGGAAATCTACTTCCCCGAAACTTTGATTGAGGAAGAAGCTGCAGATGCGGAAAATTCTGATGTTGAAAGTGAACCCCAGGAAACGGAAACTGCAGAGTCTGCACAATCCACTAATGAAACTGCACCCTCGGCAGAATAATCAAATCAAGGAAGGAGGATCTTCGTTATGGGTAAAGTTATCACCGTCTGGGGAAGCCCCGGCAGCGGCAAATCCATGTTCTGCTGTATTCTGGCAAAAGCCCTGACCCGGGACAAGCGGAAAGCCATCATTATCAATGCCGATATGAATGTCCCTATGCTGCCGGTCTGGCTGCCGGAGCAGATCATCCAGACCAATACCTCTATCGGCCAGGTTTTGAGCAGTGTGGAGATTGATACATCTCTGGTTGCCAGTCATGTGACAGTGCTGAAAAACTATCCCTTCATTGGGATGATGGGCTATGCGGCAGGAGAAAACCCGCTGAGCTACCCGGAGGTCAAATATACCATGGTACTGCAGCTCATTCATGCTGCCGCCAAACTGGTAGATTTCGTCATTCTGGACTGCAGCACCAGCATGACCAATGTGTTCACTCCCGCCGCCATTGAAGCCGGCGATGTGGTCATCCGTATCCTCACCCCGGACCTAAAGGGCATCAACTACCTGAAAGCCCATCAGCCTCTGCTTGTGGACGAGCGCTTCCGGTTTTCTGAGCATATGACATTCGCCGGTCTGGCCCGTCCCTTCCACGCCTTGGATGAAATGGGCTATATCATTGGCGGGTTTGACGGCCTGCTTCCCTACAGTAAGGAGATCGACCGCTGTGCTACCGAAGGCGGTATGTTCAAGGCTATCACCTACTGTAACCCCAAATACACTGCTTCACTGAACAAGGTACTGGAAATTCTGGAGCAAATGGAACTGGCCGAGCAGTCAGAGGAGGATGTGGCGTATGAATGTGAGGAGGATGCCGATGAGTAATTTGAATGATATATTCTTCACACCGGCCGCCAATCAGGAGCTGACCTATGACCAGGTACTGGAGGATGTACAGCGGTATTTTGCCGAAAACCATGCCTCCACCATTGCCGAAGCTGGGGAAGGCAATGCAGAGCGTGCCACAAGCCTGCTGAAAGAACTGATGGAACACTACATTGTCAAACGCAAATATGCCCTTGACGGACTCTCTACAAAAGAACTGTGTTCCAAGCTCTATGAAGACATGGCCGGCTACTCCTTTTTGAAGAAATGGATCTATAAGCCCGGTGTTGAGGAGGTCAACATCAACGCCTACAACGACATTGAAGTGATCGAATCCAGTGGGCGCAGTATCAAGATCCCTGATAAATTCAGTTCGCCCCAGCACGCCATCGATGTGATCCGCCGAATGCTCAACGCCTGCGGCATGGTCATTGATGATACTATGCCCAGCATTGTGGGATTTCTGGACAAGAACATCCGTATTTCGGTGGACAAAACTCCCATTGTGGATGCAGATGTAGGCGTCAATGCCTCCATCCGTATCGTCAATCAGCAGACCGTCAGTGAAGAAAAACTGCTGAACTCCGGCAGTGCCACCGCTGAAATGCTTCACTTTCTGACTGCCTGTATCCGATATGGGGTGTCCGTCTGCATTGCCGGCTCCACCGGCTCCGGCAAAACCACGATCATGGCCTGGCTGCTGTCCAATGTGCCCAATAACCGGCGCCTTATTACCATTGAAGAAGGCAGCCGCGAATTTGATCTGGTCAAGCGGGATGCGCAGGGCAATATCCTTAATTCCGTAGTACATCTGCTGACCCGCCCCAGCGAGAACCCTGCGTTGAACATCAATCAGGATTTTCTTCTGGAGCGGGTGCTGCGTAAGCATCCGGATGTCATCGGCGTGGGTGAAATGCGGTCAGCAGCAGAAAGCTTGTCCGCAGCCGAAAGTTCCCGCACCGGCCATACCGTATGTACCACCATCCACTCCAATTCCTGCAACAGTACTTACCGCAGGATGATGACCCTTGCCAAACGCAAGTACAACATGGATGACTCCATCCTCATGCAGATCATGGTAGAGGCGTATCCCATCATCGTCTTTACCAAGCAGCTGGAGGACCGTTCCCGTAAGATCATGGAGATCATCGAGGGCGAGGACTACCAGGACGGGCGGCTGATCGCCCATTCCCTATACAAATATGAAGTGGAGGACAATGTAACTGATGACCGTGGTGAAACCCGTGTTGTAGGGCACCATAAAAAAATTGGCTTGATCTCCGATTCCTTGAAGAAAAGGCTGCTGGACAATGGCATTTCCAACAAGGAATTGGAAGAATTCATGCAGCCGCCAAAGGAGGTGAGTTAATTGCAATGGATCTATCTTATCTGTTTTATCCTGCTCAGTGCTGGGCTTTTGGCTCTGTTTGGTGTGAAGCCGGGTGATTTTATTGACGCCCTCTTCCGCTCCCAGCGAAAATCCGCCACCTTGTCGGATGAACTGAATGTTCTTCTGGGCACACCAGCCAAGGGCTTTTTTAATCAGGATTACGAACTGAAACAGATCTTGAAGGGTACCGGACGGGCGGACCGCTATGAGGCAATAAAACGACTGTCCCTGATTCTGTTCGCTGTGGGGGCTGTGCTGGCTCTTTTGATTGGGAATGTGTACATGGTGCCCATTCTGGGTATCGGTTTTTCTCTTATACCGATCTGGTATCTGCGCAGCACTGCCGCCAGCTATAAAAAGCACCTGAATGAAGAACTGGAAACCGCTATTTCCATCATCACGACTTCCTACCTGCGCACCGAGGATCTGATCCGTTCTGTCAAGGAAAACCTGCCCTATATCAATGAGCCGGTAAAAGCCAACTTTGAAGCCTTCGTTTATGAAGCGGAATTGATCAACGCCAACATCACCAGTGCTATCAACAGCCTGAAGATGAAGATTCCCAACCGAATCTTCCATGAATGGTGCGGCACCCTCATCCAGTGCCAGTCCGACCGCAGTATGAAGAATACCCTTCCTACCATCAACCAGAAATTCTCCGATGTGCGTGTGGTGCAGTCGGAACTTGAGGCAATGATGCAAGGGCCGCGGCGTGAAGCCATCACCATGATATTTCTGGTTATCGCCAATGTGCCGCTGCTCTATTTCTTGAATGAGGATTGGTTCCACACCCTTATCTTCACCACACCGGGCAAAATTGCACTGGCGATCTGCGCAGCCATCATCCTATTTGCGCTGACCCAGATCATGAAACTGAGCAAGCCCATCGAATATGGAGGTGATAGCGTATGACTTTTCTGGCGCTCATCGCCATCATCTTCTTCGGTTTTGCTGTCTACAACCTGACCTGCGCCTTTGTGGACATCCCGACCAAGAAGACCTCACAAATGATGATGCTCTCCCGCAAACAGCAGGGCACCAAAAACGAAAAGCTGCTTGATGTCTATGTGACAAAAATCGCCGGTTGGATCGCCCCTTATTTGCGGCTGGACCGGCTCAAGCGCAATAAGGTACAACGCGCTCTGGACATTGCAGGTCTGCAGCTTACCCCGGAGGTCTATACAGCCAGAGCCTGGGTAACTGCAGGGGCAGTTGGCCTGTGTGCCATCCCCATGGCACTTCTTATTCCGCTGCTGGTGCCTATTTTGATCGGTCTTGCAGTGGCGCTGTGGTTTTCAACCTACTATGCAGCCTTTGATTTTGTCAAAAAACGCCGCAAACTGATTGAGGGCGAGATTCCCCGATTTGCTTTGACCGTCGGCCAGAGCCTTGAAAATGACAGGGATGTACTTAAAATTCTGACTTCCTACCGCCGTGTGGCTGGGAAAGACTTCGGTGCCGAGCTGGATCAGACCATTGCTGATATGAAGACCGGCAACTATGAAAATGCCCTTATTCGATTTGAAACCCGCATTGGCAGCCCCATGCTGTCCGATGTGATCCGTGGCCTGATTGGTGTCCTGCGCGGTGATGACCAGCGGATGTACTTCAAAATGATTACCTTCGATATGCGTCAGATCGAGCAGAACAATCTGAAAAAGGAAGCTGCCAAACGTCCCAAAAAGATCCAGCGTTACTCTATGATGATGCTGATTTGCATTATGATCATCTATCTGGTGGTGCTCTGTACCGAGGTTATGAGTTCGCTTGGGGCGTTCTTTGGCTAATCGGCATCCGCCACGGTACTTCCGGGCGTTTTCATACCTGCTCCTCATATGGAAGACAGATACACAGGGAGGTGAGCGTTTGTACCCAAGCGATTTTCCATAGCGGCAGGCACACCATTCTTTTTCATCTGGACTGAGCCGGACTGTTTCATCAGCCCGGCTCCATTTTTTACAGGAGAATGCCTATGCCCAAAAAGAAATTTTATCCGCCGAATGATACCGGCACCAAAAAACGCCGCTTTCGTTGCTTGCTGTTCCAACGGCCTAAAGCATATCCGAACCGGCCCCGTTCCAACAAAAACAATCTGATCAAGCCTATCCGCCGCGCTTAACAGACGGTGGACTTGATATACCTATCCACTCAATCATCAAACATATAACAGGAGGTTACCCATGAGAAAATTCACGACCCATATCTATACCAAAGCCAACTATCTGCTCAACCGCGGCCGTATGGCATTGTCCAATCAGCGCGGCGATTTTTACATTTCGGACGCCGTCAAGATCATTATCGCCGTAGTTTTGGGTGCGCTGCTCCTGGCGGCTCTGACCCTCATCTTCAATGATACGGTCATCCCCCGCATCACCCAGGAGATTGAAAGTCTGTTCTCCTAAGCACCAAATCAGGGGGCCAGTTTGCAGAACTTCTGCAGCTGGCCCCCTTTTTTATTTGCAGATAACGACTAATGGAGGTGAAAGCATGAATCAAAAACCGTGTCAGTTCTATTCCTTTCTGCAGGCAGTCCGGGGTAACTGGCGTAACGCCCTGTTCATCCGCTGCAGCGGTTCACTTTGTCCAATGATCCGGCAGGCATCCTGTGAGGGATTCCTGATGGCAGCAGACGCAGGCTGTCAGCCGATCTTTCTGTCCGTCCAGACAGTACGGAAGCTGAGTGGAGAAGCAGTAGACCCCGAAGAATGCTCTGCCATTCTGGAGTGCCGCTCGTTCCGGACTGCTTATAGCAGGTTTCTGGAATGGCATACCTCTTCGGACCATGTATGTCCATTTTTACAGCTGGCTCCAGATAAGGATACCTACTTCGGGTGATTCTGCCTGTTACGACGCAATGCCGCCGTCATCGGCGCGTAATGGAGGTGATTTTATTGAAACAAAAGCAAATCAAATGTCCGTACTGTCATGCTCACGCTTCTCTTCGGCCTGCAAGCCTTGTGTATGGGGCTACCCCACAGGCCAGAGGAAAGTACCTGTATGTCTGCGACAGATGGCCGGTCTGCAATGCCTATGTCAGTGCTCATGAGCGCACATTGCTCCCAATGGGGACACTGGCGAATGGCGATCTGCGCCACAAACGCATTCTGGCCCATCGTGCCCTAAAAAAACTGCAGCAGGACTGCCAGATGGAAAAATGGGAGGTCTATATCTGGCTGCAAGCCAAGCTGGGGCTGGATGCGCGCCAGACTCACATCGGTCAGTTTTCCGAGTATATGTGTGAGCAAGTCATTTCCCTCTGTCAGCAGGCTCCGGTGTATACATCCGGGCGTGCTGCCTGAACGGAGGTGAAGCCGGATGAAGCAAAACTTTAAGCTTACCAAAGACCAGCAGACGCTGGTAGAAAAAAACCTGTCCATCGTTCACTGGGTCATTGTCAACAACATTCATGTAAATCCCGGCATCTGTGGTCTGGAATACGGAGATCTGTTCCAGGAAGGGTGCCTGTGGCTCTGCAAGGCCGCCTTTACCTACCATGCCGGACAGGCGCAGTTTTCAACCTACGCCAAAAAGGTTGTAAAAAATGGACTCCTCTCCTACTGCCGCAAAATCTGTAGCCAGGGACGGCACATCAGCCGGCTGAGCATCGGAGATCAAGGCGAACTGGCTGCAGATGGAGAGCAGTTAGAACAGCCAGACGACCATTTTGACTCCCATCTTTCTCGTCTGGAGACCCTTGATCTGCTGGAAGCCAGCAAACAGAACTATCAGGGCGTTGCCAGACTTGGCATCGAAGCACTGGCGCTGAAGGTCCAGGGAATGCGCATTACAGACATCGCTGCCCTCTATCAAGTCCCTCCTTCCCATGTAGGCGCCTGGATTTCCCGTTCTCTGGAAAAACTTCGCAATGACCCTGACTTTTTGACCTGCCTGCTTTGATTTGTTGAAAATCAGCATTAACAACAGTAAGGGATATGTAATAGGAGGTATCGAAATATGGCAATCAAAACCCTATACACTGCGGTCGGCCGGTTTGAACGAAGGACAAACGGCTGCAACCGCAGTTGTCCAATCATCCTGTTAGGCGGTCAGGAGTACATGGTCGATATGCAGGAAATGGTGATTTGGAGCATGCTCAACTGGAGAATCCTGCGCTGGGATGACATCGCACAAGAATACGAAAAGCTATCCACCGCATCCGGTTACTGTACCGAGCGGTCTTGGGAAGACTGTACAAACCGCTTGCTGACCCGTGGCCTTCTGGTATCCGGCAGTGGTGAAACAGAATACGATGCTCTGTATGACCTGCTTGCCTCGCTCAGCATTATCCCAACCAGCGGACCGTTCTTTCTCCGGCTCGCCTCTTTTGTCAAGCTGACGCTGCTGGCACATGTTCCGGTATCCGCTGCGCGGAAACTGTTCCAGAAAGATAAACGCACCAAATACGAAACTCTGGTCATGCGCCTTGCCGGACAAGCCCTGCTCTCCACTGCAGAGATCATCAAGTGCATAGATAAAAATATTTCCCGCCTCCCCAATGAATGTGCGCTTTTGGATTCCCTCTACGGAGATGAAACGACCACCAGTGACAACATTGCAAGCATGGTCAAAATCAGTCAGAGCAGCAAGCCGGTGACATTAGCCGTTGCCAATCTTTATCTGCGGCAGCAGATTATCTTTGAGAGGGTATGAGCATGATGGAACAATGGACTCTTTTTCCCACTGTACTGCAGCGAAAGTTTCTGCTCACTCTGCTGGCCGGAATCGCCAGTGCGGGAATCAGCGCCATCATCTGCGTGGCGACTAAAGATCATATCCTGCTGGCATTGGGAATTATCGTACTCTGCGCCTGTCTTATATCCTGTAGAGGAGTCTGGGTGACTGCGGCACATAAGAACTACGAAGTAGTGGAAGGCATCTGCGCCGGTATCAGTACACCTATGCTCCGCCGCTACCGCAAAGTACATCTGATAGACAGCCATGGCGTAGAGATCACACTGCTTCTCAGTAAATCGGCCCGGCTTAAAATAGGCGCCCCCTACCGATTTTACTTTCAGAAAGGGGCGCGGCCTACCGTGGGAAATGACTATCTGGACGCAGCCCTTTCAACGAACAGCTTTTTGGGTTATGAAGCAATCAACGAGCCGGAGGAACATCCCGATCCATCCTCTAAATCTTGAAAATGCGAGGTGGTTTTGAACCGCCTCGCTTTCTTAAAGGGCATTTTGCAAATCATAATGACCAACGCCTGATTTTCTTATATTTTGCAGAATACATTCCTTCCGTCCCTATTTATTAGGTAGATAAAAGAAAGGAGGGTTTCCCATGTATAAGCCCCACACCATTGAACAATACAAAGTCTATCGCTTTCTGGAAGAAAACTTTGCGCTGGAGCATTTCCTGCTCGCTCCTTTGTCACGCTTCGGACTGATGCTGGAGGACAAAACCGATGAGAAAATCGCGTTTGCCTTTCTCAATAACTGTGTGCAGGAAATACCCGTACCAGCTCCAGCCGATCCGGAAACGGTAACCGCTTTTCTAAAACAATTCCGCAGCCTTACGCCCCACCCAGTCGTCCATGACTTTGAAGCGCTGACCCACTGGTGGCTGAACAATCCCAACCCGCTTACCTACCAGCAGGCACTTGGTATGTCCGATGATCTCTACCGCCATTTTCTGTCTCATCCTTTGATCAGTGAAGATGAGGCCCTTCGGCTGGCACGCAAAGGACTCGTTACCGAATCGGAATATAATGACCTGCAGCTATGGTATTTCAACGGCCATACAATGTCCTGCTGGTTTGGTCCTCTGGGAGTAGATGGCACCGGCAGCCTATACGGTCTGACCTTTGACTATCAAACGGCATCCCCAACAAAGACTCAATTCTACCTTTTGGATGACTACTACCGTGTTATGAACCATCTTACAGAGTAAGACCTTTTCAACTACTACATATCGTGCTTGTCACTGGCAATAAATCTATATATAGTGTTTTATATCTTGACAGACACAAGATCCAGTGCTATACTGAGCTTGTAATTGATTTTTGTGCGTATCCCATTTGGGAATACAGGTCTTTTTGATCTGTACCGTAGGCCAAAAGCCTGCATTGCACACGCTGTTAAGTTTGTATGCAAGTGTCAGTGATTTTTTGCGCCCTTTTAGGGCCGAAAAACTGCTGGCACTTTTTTATATAGATAATAATGCCAATGGCAGAAAGGAGTGTTATGGCACAGATTTTTGTGTTCGGGCGCGTCATGAACGACCTCGTACCCAAAGAAAGCCAGTCCAAACAAAGCTATGTATGCTTTGATCTGATGGAACGCACCAAAAACTGGACGCAGTTCTATCAGGTATGGGCCTGGGATGCAGATGTCACCCGGCTCATGCAATTCAAGGTCAAAAAAGGCAGTATGATCTGGCTTGCCGGCTCACAGCGGCTGGTAGATGTTCGCATGAAGGACGGTAAATTGGAAAAGAAACTGAAGGTCAGTCTAAATGACTTTGGTTTCCTCCCCAAACAGCCCGCCATAGCGAACAGACAGGAGAATGACCCGGACATTACTGCGGAACCCGCACCGCCTCCCACAGAGGTATTGGACGGTGACCGTGAATCCCTGCCGGAGTAGTTTACTTCGGCGCCCAAGAGGAACCGTATCAAGTTTTTCAGAATGAAACTGAAAGCTTGGTGCGGTCCCTCTTTTTTTGTTTTCCAACAAATTCAGAAAAAAGGATGGTATCAAACATGAATAATGACAGAGGACTTTTGAGCGGCAGCATCACGATCTTGATTGGTGCAGTCATCGCAATTATGGCTCTGGTACGCGGGCCCTGGCAAGTCTGGCTGCTTCTGGGCATTTTCACACTCTGGGGACTGTGGGTAGTTTTGATCCTGCTTCTCCCCTATATGCAGCAGGCTAAGCGGCATCGCCAGCGTCAGCAGCGCACCAGACAACTCCATGCAGAAGGCATCCAAACAAGAAATTTTGAAATTCCTGACCTGGGCAGCACCAGCTCCGATGACCTGCTGGTTCGCCACACCAACCATCGTATTCTGGCATATCTGCGCTCCGCTTATCCGCAAGCCACCTTCGAGTGGTGTGAAAAGCAGCCGGAGCAGCTGATCCGCAATGGCGGTACCGGCCGCATCCGTGTGTTTGGCATTGACGAGTTTGATCACGCTGATGTGACACTGGATCAGAACGCCAATATCAAATGCGATATGGTCAAGATCGTTCCGCTATCTAAGGTCGGCGGAGAAACAAGCGAGGATGATGCAACTCCTCCGAACAGGCAGCCTGTTGATCCCCGTATCTGGTATGAAACGCAGGGACGCTCTGTACTGGAAGCACTGATCTCCGACCTTAATTCCCGCGGACACAGCAAACTGACGCTTCGGGAAAACGGTGATATCTGCATTGAGCAGGGCGAAGATGCTGTTTCTCAGGAGCAGCTGAATAACTTTCCCCAGAAGGTCTACTGGCCCCGTCTGGCAGAGGTTCTGGAAAGCAATGGTCTGGCCGCTGAAGTCACTGCCCAGGGCATTCAGGTATCCTGGTAATGCTTCTGCTGCCAAGGAACACAGAGAAAGGAGTGAACTTGACGAATGAAATCAGGACTTACCATCGTGGAAATGGCACAGCAGATTGAACGCCAATCCAAACTCAAGCAAGACTATTTGCTTGATACCCGGCGACTTCAAGTAGAACCTTTTGGTTCTCAACTTTATCTCCATACCTTTGACGACCATGATGACCCACTGGTGGAGCCACTGGAGATCAACCAGATCGCCCATCGGCAGATCGGCACACATCTGAAGATTCCGGCTGCTTACTATGACCGTATGCTTTCCGATTATCCGGAACTGCTGGCGGAGAATGTGAATTCCTGGTTCCAGCGGGAACCGACCCAGCGTATGGTCCGTACTCTGGATGGCACTGTACGGGCATTTTTAAGTAACCGCTATCGCCGCATTGATAATCTGGACATTGCAGAAATCGTCCTCCCTGTCATTCAACAAATGGAGGACGCCTATTTTGAAAGCTGCCAGATCACGGACAGCCGTATGTACATCAAGGTAGTCAACAAGCGGCTTGAAGCCGAAGTTGTACCCGGTGACATCGTGCAGTCCGGTGTTATCATCAGCAATAGTGAAGTTGGACTGGGTTCCGTCAACATCCAGCCTTTGGTCTATCGGCTGGTATGCAGTAACGGCATGGTCGTCAACGATGCCCAGACTCGCCGCACTCACATCGGCCGGGTCAATGAGGCAGATGAAAACTTTCAACTGTTCTCACAGGAGACATTGGCCGCTGATGACCACGCATTTGCCATGAAGATCAAAGATACCGTGATGGCCGCCGTGGATGAAACGCGGTTTACACGGGTAGTTGGCATGATGCGTGAAGCCACAACCGTTCAGATGAATACCACTGATATTCCCGGCGTTGTCCGTCTGGCAAGCAAGGATTTCAATATCACCGAGGAAGAAAGCACCGGCGTTCTGCAGCGTCTGATTGAAGGCAAAGATCTGACCCTCTATGGGCTATCCAATGCCGTAACACGCTTTAGTCAGGATGTGGACAGCTATGACCGCGCCACTGCCCTGGAGGGGATCGGATACAATATCCTGTCCATGCCCCGACAGCAGTGGAACCGTATCAATCAGATGGCCGCCTGACCATCTGCAACCATCACAGTTTTTAAGGAGGAACCACTATGTATAATCAGAACAGCGATTTGATGAAACAGGAAAAATTCATGCTCCCCACTATGATCGAAGGCGATTTCAGCGCCGAGGAACTGGCTGAGGACGCCGATGGTCTGCAGATGAGTTTTCAGCGTGTCAAGATTCCCGCCGGCGGCACACTCCAATTTGAGATGCCGTCCGATGATCCGGACAATCCCGACTATGAAAAGAATCTGGTAGGCGTCATTCTGCATAACCACGCCACCTGCGCCTACTGGCCGGCTGGCAGCGAATATGACGACGATACCACGCCGCTTTGTTCTTCTGTGGATGGCAAGGTTGGCATCGGCACTCCCGGAGGCGCCTGTGCTGCCTGCGTGATGAACCGCTTTGGTTCTGCACCTGATGGCAGCAAAGGAAAAGCCTGTAAAAATATGCGTGTGCTCTACCTGCTTCGCAGTGGTGAGTACATGCCTCTGCAGGTAAATCTGCCTCCTACCAGCATCAAGCCCTTCAAGGAATTTCTGAACCGGGCCTTCATGCTCCGCCGCCGCGCCACTTACGGCAGTATCGTGCAGATTGGTCTCAAGCGTGAGAACAACGGCACCAATGACTACAGTGTTGCTACCTTCAAACTGCTGCAGGATTTCCAGGGCGAGGAGCTGGCTCAGATCCGGGCTTACGCCAACAGTTTTAAGGAGCAGATCAAACTCCTGCTCCAGCAGCGTGCCGAGATCACTGAGGAGCAGCGCGACACCGGCTGCGATTATGTAATCGAGCCTGGCGCCATGACCAACGAGCCGGCAGATGGTCACTATACTGTCAGTCAGATCAATGGTGACTGCGAACAGCTGCCTGCATAAGTATCTTGATGTGGTTTGTGCCACATGACACATAAACAACGGGATGCCTTCGGTCTAACACACCGGAGGTATCCCTCTTTTTTTATTTAAGGAGGAAACCATTATGTTATGTGAAGTACCATTAACCAAAGAACAGCAGACATTTGCCACCGCCCATCATAGCCTAGTCTATAAGTTTCTGAACGAAAACCGTCTGCCGGAAGATGAATTTTACGATGTAGTTATTTTCGGCTATCTGAAAGCTGTTCGGGATTATTTCTCTGACCTCACTGCACAACAGTTTACTTTTTCCACCATTGCTAATCGTAGAATGAAGTTCTGCTTGTTCGATTACTTCCGCACTCAGGAGCGCCGCAAACGCAATATGGAGATTCTCAGTATTCATGTCGGGTTATATCCTGATGGTGCGCCTTTAGAAGATACCATTCCTGCCCATGACCCAATCATGCAGCAGTTGGAAATGGATCTTCTTCTCCACGAGTTGGCCGGCAGAGTCTCTAAGCAGCAAATGGATATTGTGCATCTGAAACAGGGCGGCTATGGCATCCGTGAGATTGCCCGCACCCAGAAGGTTCCTATGCGGCGCATTAAAGAGTTGCTGGCTGAAGTCCATGATGTGCTGCTGGACATTTGCTATGGATGAACCAATTACAGATACGAAATACTCTTACATCCACATTTTCAAAAGATTGGAGGTCAAACCGAATGAAGAAAGAAAAGAAACAGATCGTTTTGAATGGTTCTCTGCTGCGTCCACTGTCTGTTGGACGGGGTGCGATTCTGCACGCCGGAGGAAACATCTACCATACTTCGCGTGTGGTGGCGATTCTGGAGGAGTCGGAGGATTGCGTCCGTTTTGAAACGCAGAACTCCCACTACTATCTGTCCATGTCCCCTTTTCCGCTGGCGGCTGTCAGTCCGCTCCCTGTGAGATTGGCCGCATGTGCGTAAAGGGACTGTAAATGGATTGGAACAGCCGGCTCCCGCTGACTATTCCACAAGTTCTGGCCGTGGCGGATACCATTCCGTCACGGCTCTTTTTATGGAGGAACAAAATGAACGAAGAAATCATGAATGAGATCCAACCAGTCCGCCCCAAAGACCAGTTTACCTTTTCCTGCCGTCAATGCGGGGCGTGCTGCCGCAATATCGAAGGCTGTGTCATGGTGGAGAGTCTGGACGCCTACTGTCTGGCCCGCTACCTCCGGGCAAAGGGTGAGCCCATCGAAGGAATAGAGGATTTCCTGTTCCGTTACTGCGAGCCAGAACCACTGACCGAGGAAGGCTTCCCTATCTATATGCTCAAGACAAAAGTCCCTAACGGCTCCTGCATCTTCCTTACGGATGGGCGCTGTTCTGTCTACCCTGCCCGTACCCGCACCTGCCGTATCTATCCTCTTACCGTAGGTCCAGGGGAGCGTGGCCGCGATTTTGAATACTGCCTGTGTCTGAACCGACACCAGAGCCACTTTACCGGCAGCCGGGTATCCGTCAAGGACTGGCTGTATCAGAATTTCAAACGGGAAGACAAAGAATATGTAAAGCGGGAATATGAGATTGCTACCGAACTGGGCAAACTGATGCGCGCCATTGATCCTGCCATGCGGCCAGGCATTGTATTCAAGGTGCTCTACTACCGCTATTACAATTTTGATTTAGACCAGCCTTTTCAGCCTCAGTATGAGCAGAATAACCGACACCTGTTAGCAGACCTGCACCGGATTGCCGGGGAACAGTAAAAGGCAAATGGCTTTTAGAAAGGGGGCCTTATTTTATGAATTTACACGAAACAGCGATGGGGCAAAGATTTTTTAATGTTCAGCTCCCCGCACTGATCAACACACTCAAAGACATTGCGGCGGCACTTTCCCGCTCTATACCATCTGCTATATCCTTTCCGGCAGACCCACGCTTTCTCACTTCGCTCTATTATGGCGAATATGAAGCAGATGTGTTCAAGCCCGATAAACGCCTCGCACCTTTTAACCAGGCAGTACAGCAGAAAGAAAAAGCTCTGCTTCCGCTGCTCTCCAACGAGGCGTCCATCGCTTTTGAACAGTATCAGGCTGCGGTACAATGCCGCAATTCTGCTGTATTGGAGCAGGCATACGCCTCTGGCTACCGTACCGCTGTGCAGATGTTTGCGGCAGGCTTAGGCCCACAGCCGCCAGTACCGGAACATGGGGAGGATAATAATGGATGAGAACAGACTGCCCGAACTGCCCCGGGAAGCTTTTCGGCCAATGATCGCGCAATCAGTCCAACTGGAACAGTTTTTGGGGGAAGAACTGACTTTTTGCTTTCGGGATCTTGATGGCGCCCATACCTTTACTACCTGCTATGGCGATATCTACAAAACGGTCAATGCACTGCGGGACTATGTCCGGCTTCTGGAATCGGTGTGCGATCAGTGGGAGCTGACTGGATTCCATCGTGCTACCTACGAGTACCATGCAGAAAAACTGCGTAAAATTGCGGATAAACTGCAAGCTGGTATCGGCTACGACTATGACAAAGCTGTAGAAAGATGCAAAAAGAAACGAGCCAGAAAGTCCCACAGCAACGATGTCGGGGAAGATGCCCTTCTACTGACGGTACGGGCTGCCGGCAAGTCCGCTGACAATGAAAAGGAGGCTGCGCCTTATGAGGAAGATACCCCTTGGGAACCTGAACTCGAATAACCCTATAAAAACACCTGTTAAAAAGTATCATGCAAGCGTTGCCCGACAATCCCCCAGAGAACGGAATCGATTGCTGGCTTGCAAGAATTTTGCGTTTACCCACGCCAATGTGCATAAGCACTGCCGCCACTTCCGGCGCGGATAGCCGCCCGGAAGCTACCCATGGAGGATGCCTATGGAACGAGATGAACTACGCACCACTTTAGTGAACCATCTGGAAACCCTGCGGCGCAATCTGCAGGTCGTATCCATGGAGGTGCTGAAAACCAAGTACAAAAAACCATTTGATGTCCTGCGGCAAGACATCTGTAAAGCCGCTACCGCCTATACCCGCTTTCTGGTATTCGACGGTATGCGGATCAAACACAAATACTTTGATGAGGCCGTACCCTATATTGATGCAGCTGTGAAGCAAACCAAGCGGCTCAAACAGATCTCAGATGCTGCCTTCCAGCGTCAGGATATTGACGAGATCGAATCACTCGCCCTTGCCCTGCGCAAAGAGATAGAAGCAGCTCTGCAGCCCTTCTATATGGGGCATATGTGCCTTTATGTGACGCCGGAATGCTTTGATGACCCGCCCAAAACGCCGGAAATCTACAACGATGCAACCGCCTGCGTCTGGAGGGATGGTACATGGCAACTCCTGGAGGATACCAGCAAAGGGTTCCTGCTCTTTGTCCAATCCAAATCCAAGGAGGAATCTGCCGCATGAAAGAAACATCCCAACGATATCTAAACAGCGAGGCTCACGGTTATCTCATGGAGGCCAAAGCCTATAAGCTTTTGCTCAAAGACTTGGAGCGCATCCGCGCCAAGCTCAGGCGGCACATCGAAAAGGAAGCCGCAGACCGCGAGGCAGAATTTGAAGCGGCCATGCAATACCATAGCGAAAGCGACATCCAGGAAGCCTACGGCTGGGAATTCATCAGTGAACAGCAGTATGAGCACTATCTGGAATTGTTCCGTCAAGGTCGCAGGGCACTTGATGAACACAGCCCCACTGTTACAGAACTGGCTCTCTCCATCCTGAACCGTATCTTTCAGGATATTGATAGAGACTGCCGCCAATGCGAGTTTGAAGCCCTGTCTCCGGAAGAACAGCTTGCCGAGTTGAAGCGTGCTGAGGAATCCAGGCAGGCATGGAGGCAGTATATCGCCAGTCTGAAGGAAATGATCAACCCCTCCGCTGCGCAGGAATGACCCTTAAAATCGCTACTGAAATTTACTTTGCAGACTGCCTACTTGCAAAATCAGATTTTTTCGGCTAAAATAGGTATATAATAATATATCAGCCGAAATTAAGAAAGGAGGAACGCCTGTGTATATCACCCGACACATGGAGAAACCGGTGATGGAGCTGAATGAACAGTATCCTGTGCTTCTGCTTACCGGCCCAAGGCAGGTTGGAAAAACTACCATGCTGGAACATTTGATAGAGGTCGAGGGCAAGGGGCGCAAAAAGGTCTCTTTGGATGATCTGACGCTGCGGGAACTCGCCAAGACGGACCCAAAGATGTTCTTTCAGCTGTATCAGCCGCCGCTGCTCATTGACGAAGTGCAATACGCACCGGAACTGTTCCCATATATCAAAATCATGGTAGATGAACGCCATCAGCCCGGCGATTTCTGGCTGACGGGTTCTCAGCTTTTCAAGATGATGGAGGGCGTACAGGAATCTCTGGCAGGCCGGGTGGCTCTGCTCCACCTCTCACCGCTTTCCCAGAGTGAGATCATGAAACGGCCTCCTGAACCACCGTTCAGCCTGGAGCTGCCTCTTTTGTCCGAACGGCAGAACGGACGCCAAATGCTGAACACGCCAGAGGTCTTTCAGCGTATCCATCAGGGCGGGATGCCTGCCCTGGTCACAGGAACCTATTCCAATGCCTCCATCTTCTATTCCAGTTACATTGACACTTACATGGAACGGGATGTGCGGCGGCTGTCCAATGACATTGACAGCTTGAAGTTTTTGCGGTTCCTGCGTTCTGTCGCCGCCAGGACTTCCCAGCAGGTCAATTACAAGGGCATTGCCGATGATGCGGAGATCGACCAGACCACGGCCAAAAACTGGCTTCATGTTCTGGAGGCGCTGGGGATCATCTTTTTATTGGAGCCCTATTCCAATAATGTCCTCAAACGCACCGTATCCACACCCAAGCTCTACTTCTACGACTCCGGCATTGTCTGCTACCTGACCCGTTGGAGCAGTCCGGAGACAGCCATGGAAGGAGCCATGAGCGGCGCACTACTGGAAAACTATACCGTAGCGGAAATCATCAAGACCTATCAGAACGCCGGTCAGGAGCCATTCCTGTACTATTACCGGGATAAGGATGCCAGAGAAATCGACCTGATCCTGGAGCGGGACGGAAAACTGTTTCCCATCGAGATCAAAAAGATGGCCTCGCCGCCAAAGAAATTGACGAAGGTATTTGACCTGATCGACAAGTCCCCACTGCAGCGCGGCACTGGTGCTATCCTGTGCATGGCTGACCAGTTGGGCGCTTTTGATCAGAACAATCTGATCGTGCCTATCTCTTTGATTTAACGAGGAACCCTGCCGCATTACCTGCGGCTTATAACCGAAAGGATCGACAGACTGCATTTAGCGGCCTGCCGGTCCTTTTTTCATTTAGGAGGAAACACCTGATGATAAAACGACAAATATCTTTTCTGTTTGAAGATCCCGGATTCTGTATAGATGTATTCTGCACCATTGCAGAACCGGTACGCTACTACAACCGGGATACCGAAAGCGGCGCATGGTACAGCTCTACACCGGACTGGAATGAAAATGGCAGTCTCATCCGGGAAGACCTCATCTTTGAAGTGATTGCAGATGGCGTAGTCTGTGCACTGGACGGCAATGGTAACTTTGAAGGCAAGAAACCCTTCGTACCTTTCTGCCAATTCCGCCAATCGCTGGTGCAGTCCGTTCATACACAATATCCGCACCTGCAGAATCAGGAAGCACTAAGGGAAAAGCTGCTCTCCCTGCCGGATGCCAGAGAAACGGTTGGGCATGGTTGGTACTGGGAAAACTGGCTCTTTGCCACCGATGTTGAGAACACCGCTGAGGAAGCAGTAGACTCAGCCGAATGGCTAAATAGTCAGTTCCACATTCTGGCTGTCCGCTATATCCACAAGCCCACCGGCTTTGTGTTTACCAACTACCGTTTCCGGGACAAAAGAACCGAAGCCAAATCTTCTGGACATGACCTACTGCTCTATGACTGGAAAGACCAATGACCACACTGCGTCAAAAAATGCAGCAGCTATACACAAGGAGGATGCAAAATGAAAATTCACGAAGATCGTTCTCATATGAATATTGATACCAGATGGTTTGAAAAAGGCTATGCCAAAGAAGATGTCCACTCCCTGCGCCTGCAGTCTCTATGCACCGAAGCAGAGGCCGCAGCCAACAAACAGTTTTATGACAGCCACACCCGCGAAGAATGGGAGCAGTATATCCGTCAGGCAAGTTTGGAGAGCAGCGCGGCAATGAAACCCATCATGGAAGCCATCGCACAGGACTTTGTCTGCAACCAGTATGACGAAAATATCCCTGTGTCCTATGGCAGCGACCGATGGGATCTGTACTTCTGGTGTAATCCCTTTAACGGCGCCGCAGACACATCCGAACGGGATTTCTCATATTTCACGCTGACCTTTAACGAGCGTCAGACGCTGGAGAAACGAAGAAAAATCTGTCAACAGGTGCTGGAGCTCCTATGCTCACGCTTTCAGGAGCATCCCCATCTCCATGTAGCCGTACAGTATTCCATATGGTTTGACCATCCGAAGATCCACGATGCGGTGGAGCGCGCAAAGCCCCGTCTGCATGGGCTGCGCTGTATCCAGGAGCAAAAAGAAGGAAAGCTGCTCCTGCAGGACGGTGCCCTGCTCTTCAAGCCAAAATACGCAAAGAAATATGCCCGCACGATGAGCCAGAGCCAGATTCTGTCCCTTAGTTGGGAACTGGGCGTGGAGGACGAAGAACCTGATACCGATGCGGCACCTGTTACCTTGCCTTACAAGAAATTTGGCGCCACGCACCCCATCCAGCTGCAGGTGACTTCCTACCTGAATGGAAACCTTGCCATACAAATGGTGACATGGGAAAGCGGCGACCCGGAACCCTGGGCGACTCTCACCGTCAACCTGCCCGGCCAACGGCAAAAAGACCATGCCTTTATCGACACCAATGCCGATTCGGAATTTCCCACCTGGCTCATCCGACATGGTCTGGCTATCCCAACCGGCCGCACCATGCAGAGTGGGTTCTGCACCTATCCCGAATATCGTTTTCGTGCCAACCGGCTGCAGGAGCTGGACCCGGAAGGGTATGCAGGCTACCTGAAAAACTTTGAAAGGCGGTGCAGCGTATGAAATATAAGGCAGTTTATGATGTACTGAATGAAAGGCGGCAGACTACCCCCGGTTTCTGTTACCATGACCGCAGCGGCTGGCGTGCTTACCCCCAGACCTACATGACCATGCAGTGCCCTTTATGGATTATTGCTGAAGATGCTGCCACGGGCAGGCGTCTGTGGATCACTCAGGAGGGCCCCCGATTTAGCATTTCCATTCGAAGGATGGATGAACAGCGGCACAACTATGGCCCTACCTATCGCATTACTTGTGAAAACAGGACAAAACTGGCTCAGGTTCTGCGCTATCAGTTCGAGTCAAAAACTTTGGCTGTGTAGCTGACGATGACCAGAGAGGAACTGCATTCCTCTCCCTGCTCCGGTTTCCTTGTCCGGAACACACACTAAGAAGCACCGGCAATCTGCATTTTTGCAGGCGTCCGGTGCTTCTTTGGAGGAAAACGCTTATGAATACTCTCGTATTTACACTGGGCGAACACCGATCCCAGCTGACTTTGAAAATCAGTACATATCCCAACGGCAATCTCGCCATCAAGCTTTATGAAAAGGATCACGGCATCCTGATTTTTTGGGAAACCCTGACCACCAACTTAACCGGAATCCGGCCCGACCACTGCGCTTTCATCAATATAAAAGCCGCAGACGGACTTTTTCCAGTCTGGCTGTCAGACAATCACCTTGCGGAACCTACCGGGCAAATTCTTGAATCGGATGGCTGCCTTTACCCTGAATACCTGTTTAATGGCAAAGAACTGGATGCCCTGGATCATGAGGGGCATACCCTCTACATCCGGCGGCAGAAAGGCGAACTGGGGCGCCGCTTTGAGCGGCTGTATCTTGCCCTGCGAAGACTGGCGCGAGAAATCAACGGATTCAGCTACACCGATTACAGCGGCTGGCGGTGTCTGGATGGGAGTTCCTCCACCCTGCCCCTCTGGATCGAGGCATTTGACCCTTCTCATGGCCGCAAATTCATCTTCACGCAGAAAGGTCCCGCACTCCAAACTACCATCCTCTATGCAGATGGTACAGAGAAGCAGCGCATCTATCGGCGTAAAGAGGACATGGCTGCCGAGCTGATGACCATGTTTCAGGAGGAACTTCGTGTCTACCCTCCCTGGTCCAAAGACCGGAGGAAACGGTACGAATATGAAAGACAATAAAATAGGAGGACATCATCATGAAGATCCGTATCTACCCCAAATCCCTGTTAGAAACCATATGGCAGCAGGATAAACTGCTGTTTACCCCAGAGGCAAAGCAACCACCCTTGTGTCTTCGGTGTGGTCAGCCGCTGGACCGCAGGCTGGTCATCAACGCCCTGAGCCGCTATGCAGATGTCCATATCTGCGAGGCGTGCGGTATGGATGAGGCCCTGCGTGATGCCAACCGTTGCCCACTCCCCCTAACAGAATGGGCAGCTGTTAAAAACGGTTTGAGCCAGCAGCAGACCGACTTTGAAGATCCGTTGCTGACTACTTCCTGCATCTTTGAAGATCTGTTTCAGCAGGGCTCCCGTCCTGCCAGCGAGATAGCCTATTCCCGTTCTGATTATGACGGATGGAAATGGTGGACCACCTGGCATCAGTGCCAAAAGGATACGCCCGTTCTGGAAGCTGCCCGTGAAATTGATGCTTTCCAGAATGCACTGTTCCAACTGCCGGAGTTTCTGAATTTGGACACCCTAACACGGTTCTGCCGAAGGTACGCCCAGCCCACCAGCGAGCCCACCGAATTCAATTTGTATTCGGAAACTGCCCACTTTTATATCTGGCTGCGGTTAGTCACCCGGCATCGAGATTATAATGCCTATGTGCATTACTATCTGAAAGGTTAAAAAGTTTGCAACGCACCGGATACAGTATGCCTATCAGCTCTGTATCCGGTGTGTTTTTCTATGTACTCCCAAGTATATACGCATAAAAATATTACCTTTGTAAACTCATTTTGACCTCTATGATATAAAAGCCACTACAAACTTGACAGTGTAAAGATGATGAAGTACAATATAGACAGTGTAAAGATTGGAGGATTTAGCATGGTACAGCAACGACAAACTTATCATCACAAAGACTTGCGAAATGCTTTGATTGAAACAGGTATTCATCTTGTAAATACAGAGGGAGTAAATTCTTTTTCTCTGAGGAAGGTAGCTGCGGCGTGTGGTGTCAGCCACGCTGCCCCTTATAGCCATTTTCAAAATAAAGAAGAATTGCTTGAAGCAATGCAACTATTTATCACAGATAGATTTTCTAAACAATTAGAAAGTGCCGTTCAAAAGAATAATAATGTTGTAGAAATATTGAAAGATATGGGGATAGCCTATGTGTCTTTCTTTGTAGATAACCCTGCTTATTTTCAATTTTTATATTCGCAATCCAACATAAAAATTGACTTATCGTTATCGATACCAGACGATCAAAACTATAAACCCTATATCATCTATAAAAATATTGTAAGTAAACTACTAGAGCAGTCGCACTATCCAGAAGAAAAGCAAAATGATATTATCATAACCATTTGGGCTTTTATACATGGTGTTACTTCATTAGCCACCATGAATAATGTAAATTATGATAATGACTGGAGGGAGAAAGTCATTGATTTTATGGATGTTTTTCAGCTTCCCTTTATAGATAATACAGGAGAAAAAATATGATCGGGATTTATTTTAGTGGGACGGGAAATACAAAATATTGTTTAGAAAAGTTTGTTTCTCTATATGATAGGAACATTGAAATAACTCCTTTAGAGGATGAAGGTACAATAGAAAAAGTTGCACATCATAAAGACATCATTTTTGCCTATCCAATCTATTACAGCAACCTGCCTAAAATAGTACAGGATTTTATCTGTGGAAATTCTGATGTATGGAAGGAAAAACACATTTTTATTATTGCAACAATGGGACTGTTTAGCGGCGATGGTGCGGGTGTATCTGCAAGATTGTTTAAGCGATACGGAGCACAGATATGGGGTGGACTTCATTTGAAAATGCCGGATTGCATTTGTGATGTAAAAGCCTTAAAGCGTACTCCGGATCAAAATAAGCAAATTGTCATACAAGCAGAAGAATGTATAAAATCAGCAGTGTACAATTTGAAAAATGGCACTCCAACTAAAAACGGTTTAGGCTTTTGGTGTCATATTGCAGGTCTGTTAGGACAGCGGCTTTGGTTTTACCGTAAAACACAAGCGTATTCAGACAAAATACAGATAAATTCCGACACTTGTATAAAGTGCGGCAAATGTGCATTGGTATGTCCTATGAATAATTTGTCATTAACCAAAGGTAAGATTGTAGCAAATGGACGGTGTACCTTATGCTATCGGTGCGTAAATCAGTGCAGCAAGAAAGCAATTACTATTTTAGGAAAAAAAGTAATATCTCAGAGTTCTATCGATGATTTTGGGAATTAGCACTTTACATTTTACGAGGAGGTGAGCAATATGGGAAAACTTCTGGTTCTATCACTTTCCGACTGCGAAGAACATATTTTTAATAGGGTCATGGCAGCAATCATAGACGAACCAGAGCTTGACCGTATTGCTCTCCCGCTCTCTGATGCCAGTCTCTCCTTCCCAAATATTGAAATTCGGCTAAAGGAGCAGACTGTATTCTGCAGAGGTCGACTTGTCACTCTGACTCACCATGAATTTGCAGTTCTTGCATATCTGGCTCGTCATCCTGGCTGGGTATTCTCAGCCAGCCAGATTTACGAGGCTGTATGGGCTAGAGATGGTGAACACTGCGGCACCGCCGTTGCCAGTGTCATCAGTCAGATCCGGCGCAAGTTGACGCCGGATACACCAAAGGGTGGCTATATCCGGACTGTACTGGGCAGTGGGTATAAATTTGAATCTGTGAGATAGGAAACGCTGGACACCGTGGCCCGTTGGCTCTGTCCGGCGTTTCGCTTTGTATAAAATAAGGTTGTAGGCATTGCTTCCTTGCGTTGATTAAGCTAAGAACTTATAATTGAGGAATCATAGGAATCCACATAACTTATATTCTATGAAAAAACAGCAGAAAAATAAGGTGTAACAAGGCAGAGCAATTATTTATGCGCCGGAGGGCGTATCCCCGGCGCTGTGAAGATGGCTACCATTTGGCTGATTCCCAAGGATGCAGAGAGACCGGCAGACCGCCGTTTCAAAAATACAAAAAAATAATTCTCTCGTGAGGTTTCTGTGACATTTGGATGCTACACTAAGAATGAAGGAGTGTGATACAATGCGAATTTTAGTAGTCGAGGATGACCGACTTTTGAATAATACTTTGTGCTATAATCTGGAAGCTGCGGGCTATGTTGTGGACTCTGCCCTGACAAAATCAGCAGCCAGTGATTTTCTGACCAGGCAGGACTATGACCTGATCGTGCTGGATGTAAACCTGCCGGACGGAAACGGCTTTGATTTCTGCCGTGAGGTAAAGGATCGTCGGCCGGACACGGCAGTGATCTTCCTGACCGCAAATGATATGGAGAGCGATATGCTCAAAGGCTATGAGCTGGGCGCGGAGGACTATGTGACCAAGCCATTTCCCATGAGCGTCTTTCAAAAAAAGCTGTCCGTAGTGCTGGGGCGGCTGGCGAAACAGTCTGGCGGCGGTGATAGCTATGAGGACGGTGCGCTGTTCATCAATTTCTCGGAGATGACGGCTTCCCTGTCCGGTAAGGCGCTGGTGTTCACTCCGCTGGAATACCGGCTGTTGAAAATCCTGACCAAAAATCCGCAGAATGTTTTGACAAGGCAGGCGCTGCTTGAAAAGCTATGGGATGCCGATGGGAACTTTGTGGATGAACACGCCCTGACCGCGGCTATCAGCCGGGTGCGGAATAAAATTGAAACGGATGGACGCCAGTACATCAAGACGGTGTACGGCATGGGCTATATGTGGATCGGAGGGGCGCTCAAATGAATATGCGGAAACTCTCCATCAATAAAGCCTGCGTTCTTTTGGGAACGCTTCTGCTGCTGGCAGTGGGCGCAGTCTGCACCACTGTTTATCTACTGACCCGGAATATAATCGCTGTCCGGTGTGTGTTCCTGTTCAGCCTCTTTGTGCTGCTCTGCGTCATCTTCTTTGTGGCGCTGATCCGCCGGAAGCTGGTTCAGTTCTCCGATGCCTTTTGCGGTCAGATGGATGATATGCTCTCCGGGGATATGCAGCCGAAGCAGACGGTTGAGGAAGAAAGCCTGTTCTATAAAATCAACTACCGGCTGGGGCGGCTGTACGAGGTCATGCAGGAAAATAAAAACAGCATCGCAAAGGAACGGGCTGACCTGCAAGAGCTGATCTCCGACATTTCTCATCAGGTCAAGACCCCGATTGCCAACTTGAAGATGATCAACAACACGCTGCTTGAAAACGAGGTTCCCCCGCAGAAGCAAAAGGAATTTCTGACAGCCCAGGCCAGCCAACTTGATAAGCTGGACTTCCTCATGCAAGCCATGATTAAAACCTCCCGCCTGGAAACGGGAGTCATTTCGCTAGAGCAAAAACAGCAGCCGGTTTATGATACCCTTGCCGCTGCCCTGGGCGGGATTTTGCTCAATGCCGAAAAGAAACAAATAGATGTGCAGGTGGAATGCCCGGAGCATTTGGATGCGCGCCATGATAGAAAATGGACAAGCGAAGCCCTGTTCAACATTCTGGATAATGCTGTGAAATACACCCCGGCAGGCGGGCAGATCCGTGTGTCGGTGGAAGGCTGGGAAATGTATGTGAAGATCGACATTGCAGATACCGGCATTGGCATCACAGAACAGCACCAAGGGACGATTTTTAAGCGGTTTTACCGGGAAGATGCGGTGCATGATGTGGACGGTATTGGGATTGGCCTGTATCTGGCTCGTGAGATTGTGACCTTGCAGGGCGGTTATATCAGGGTGGCGTCCGAGGTCGGGAAAGGCTCAACCTTTTCTGTTTTCCTGCTCCGAAAGTAGCGCCGACACGCCCCAAAAATTGAAATGTCACAGACTTGTGACATTTGGGGCCGAATTTAGCGGAAATTTTTTGTGGCTCATGACATTTCTGTGAGGTTTGGTCGTTACAATGAGTTTATCAAAAAGAAAGGATGGTGTTCTTTATGAGCATTTTGCAAGCGACTGAACTGAAAAAATATTATGGCACAGAGCCGAACATTACCAGAGCCTTGGATGGTGTGACCCTCTCCATAGAAAAGGGCGAATTTGTAGCCATCGTGGGAACCTCCGGCAGCGGTAAATCCACGCTGCTGAACATGATAGGCGGATTGGATGTGCCCACCTCCGGCCAGGTGGTCGTGGATGGCAAGGAGCTGTCCAAACTCAAAGACGAGGAACTGACCGTTTTCCGCAGAAGAAAGATCGGCTTTATCTTCCAGAACTACAATCTGGTGCCGGTGCTGAATGTCTACGAAAACATCGTGCTGCCTGTGGAGCTGGACGGAAACAAGGTAGACAAGAAGTTTATGAAAGAAGTCGTTCAGATGCTGGGGCTGGAGGATAAGCTGAACAATATGCCCAATAACCTTTCCGGCGGCCAGCAGCAGCGCGTAGCCATTGCCCGCGCTTTGGTGTCAAAGCCTGCAATCGTCCTGGCTGATGAACCGACTGGCAATCTGGACAGCAAGACCAGCGCCGATGTGCTGGGGCTTCTGAAAACCACAAGCCAGAAATTCCATCAGACCCTCGTGATGATTACCCATAACAGTGAGATCGCCCAGCTTGCCGACCGCATCATTCGGATCGAGGATGGTAAGATCGTGCAGTAAAGGGGGCAGGACTATGAATGACATTCTATTTGGCAATAACAACAAGGCTGTCATCAAAAAGCTGGCGAACCGCAGCTTCCGCAGCAACAAAATGCGGAATGTGATTGCGGTCATTGCGATTGCCCTGACAACCTTTCTCTTTACAGCAGTCCTGACCATTGGTATGGGAGCCAAGGGAACGCTGGAATACAATATGGCAAAGATGATCGGCACTGGTGCGGATGCGCTGGTACAGGGCCTTTCCGAAGAACAATTCCAGCAGTTAAAAGAAAACTCCATGTTTGAAAAGGTAGGTTGTTGGGTTCCCATTGAGATCATGACCAACACCAACCGGATGGTTGCGGAAATTGATTACGCAGATCAGCCTCAGTTGGAGCTTCGGATGCAGACACCGCGCACAGGTTCTGCGCCCCAAAAAGCAAATGAGGTTTTGGTTTCTGCCAATATACTGAAGGATCTGAACATCGAAGAAAAAATTGGGGCAGAAATTCCTATCGAATTTAAGAATCGTCAAAGCGGCCAGATGTATCATTTTGATATGATTGTATCCGGTATTTACGACACACCAAACGAAAAATCGGAATCAGTCATTGTTTCCAAAGCCTTCATGGAAGAAAATCCGGAGATGATGCGCGAAATTGCCCAAGGGCGTGAGGGCTGTGGCATTTATGATGCTGATGTGATTATGCGGGATAGCTCCATGGTAAAGGAGCGTATCTCGGAGTTTGTCCGCAGCATTGGCGGTAATCCAGACGATAGAAGTGCTGAGAATTATGTCCGTGTAGCCCCCAACACTTTCCTTTCCAACAACAGCGGCGGCTCTATCATGTGGCTGGTAGCAGGTGTATTTGGCGTCCTATTCATGTTCTGTGGGTATCTGCTGATCTACAATGTATTCGAGATTGCAGTTACCAACGATATTCGGCAGTATGGCCTGCTACGGACGGTGGGGACTACTTCCCAGCAGATCAAGCGTTTGGTCAACCGGCAGGCGCTGTACCTGTTCCTGATTGGAACACCATTTGGCCTGCTTTTTGGCATCCTGCTCGGACGCAGTATTCTGCCTGCGGCACTCCAGATGTTTGCTGCCGACTATAGTGGTAAAAACATTGAGGTCAGCACACTTCCATATTTGGGTATCATCGTAGGTGCGATCCTGTTCTCAGGACTTACAGTTTATATTAGTACCAGAAAGTCGGTGAAGAAAGCCTCCCGTGTGTCACCTATCGAGGCTATCCGCTATATAGAACAGGATACGGTTTCCATAAAACGGAAAAAGACAAATACTGGAGCAGTTATTCCTCGCATGGCGAAGGCCAACCTCCAGCGCAATAAGCGCCGGACGGTCTTTATTGTGATTTCCCTGACTTTGAGCATCGTCCTCCTGAACTCGGTATTTATCTTCAGCGGCAGCTTTGATGAAGCTACTTATGTACAAAAACAGACCCGAAGTGACTTTGCGGTTTATAACCCAGACATTCAAGCCGCATGGGGAGATGAATTTGGGCATAGCTGTACTGTTTCAGAAAAATCGGTAGAGGAAATTGAACAGCAGCCAGGTGTAATGAACGAAGTCCGCCTATACCGTAATACTTTTGAGGATGATCATATTGCCTGTGATTGGGGTCCTTCTTTCTCGATTGACAATACAAATAAATATGCCTATGTACTTCCTGATTCATTAAATCTCGGCTGGACTGAGGATGGAGAGGATTATGCTGCGTTGACTGCGGATAACCTTCCTCTTGGGAATGTGTATGGCTTCTCTGAAAATCTCCTGAACAAGATGGACATCATTGAGGGTGAAAGCGATGTGTCTGTCCTGAAAGAAAAACTCTGGAATGGTAACAATGTAATTTTAGTAAGCCACTATGACGATAAGGGAAACTTAAGCGGTGGTGCGGATAATATCTATTATTTTGGCCTGTCGGTTGGAGACACCATTCAATTTTATGAAAATGGAGCTCCGACTGAGGAGTTTACAGTGATTGCAAAGGCTGCTGTTACGAGCAATGAAATGACTTTGACTGGCGGTGGCGATAATATTACGACAGATGTTGGTGGACCAAAGATCTATATGTCAGAAAATAAGTTCAAAGAGATTTATGAAACCCCTACCTTGTACGGTTTCCTCTTTGATGTAGAGGAACAGTATCAGCAGGATATGGAGAACTATCTGATGCGGGACACCGATGTTTCCTATAATTCTATTACAACGCTGAAAGCTGATGTTTTAGGCATTAAAAATGTTGTCCTGCTGGTTGGCGGAATGATAGGTTCTGTATTTGCTTTGGTGGGCCTGATCAACTTCATCAATCTGGTTATGACCAATATCGTTACCCGCCGTCATGAGTTTGCCACTATGCAGAGCATTGGTATGACGAACCGGCAGCTCCGAAAAATGATGATTTCGGAAAGTTTCTCCTATGTGCTTCTGGCAGGGATTGTCGGCACATTAGTTGCGGCGACACTTGGCATGACATTGCTAAGAGCATTTGTAGAAAACGGTCCTACCAGTATGATGATGACATTCCAGATAACCTTGCTGCCTGCGCTGATTATGCTGGTTCTCTTTCTGGTACTGGCGTTTATCGTTCCGGTTGTTGCACTCCGACTCCTTAACAATCGGAGTGTCGTAGAGCGGCTTCGGGTAAATGAATAACAGGCGCAGCCATATCAAGTGAATACTTCCTGCGCCGTCGTATGCGGCTGTGGGACGCGGAAAACCGGGGGATTTTTCTCCCGGTTTTTCAAATGTCACGAACTTGTGACATTTGGGGCCGAATTTAGCGGAAATTTTTTGTGGCTCGTGACATTTCTGTGAGGTTTGTTCGTTACAATGGGTCTAAGTTAAAGAAAGGATGGTGTTCTCTATGAGCATTTTGCAAACGACTGAACTGAAAAAATACTACGGCACAAAGCCGAATATCACAAAGGCCCTGGATGGTGTGAACCTCTCTGTTGAGCAGGGGGAATTTGTAGCGATTGTTGGAACCTCCGGCAGCGGCAAATCCACTCTGCTGAACATGATCGGCGGGCTGGATGTGCCTACCTCCGGCAAGGTCATTGTGGATGGGCGCGACCTCTCTACATTGAAAGATGAGCAGCTTACCATTTTCCGCAGGAGAAAAATCGGCTTCATCTTCCAGAACTACAATCTGGTACCAGTGCTAAATGTCTACGAAAACATCGTGTTGCCCGTAGAACTGGACGGAAACAAGGTAGACAAGAAGTTTATGAAAGAAGTGGTGCGGATGCTGGGGCTGGAGGATAAGCTGAACAATATGCCCAGCAATCTCTCCGGCGGCCAGCAGCAGCGTGTAGCCATCGCCCGCGCTCTGGTATCGAAGCCTGCTATCGTTCTGGCGGACGAGCCAACAGGCAATCTGGACAGTATGACCAGCAGCGATGTGCTGAGCCTGCTGAAAGTTACCAGCACAAAATTCCACCAGACCCTTGTAATGATTACCCATAATAATGAGATCGCCCAGCTTGCCGACCGCATTATTCGGATCGAGGATGGTAAGATTGTGCAGTAAAGGGGGCGGAACTATGAATGACATTCTATTTGGCAATAACAACAAGGCTGTCATCAAAAAGCTGGCAAACCGCAGTTTTCGCAGTAACAAAATGCGGAATGTGATTGCAGCCATTGCGATTGCCCTGACAACTTTTCTCTTTACGGCAGTCCTGACCATTGGCATGGGTGCCAGTGGGACGCTGGAATACAGCATGGCAAAAATGATGGGATCATCTGCGGATGCTCTGGTACAGGGACTTTCCGAGGATCAGCTCCAGCAGTTAAAAGAAAACGCCATGTTTGAAAAGGTGGGCTGCTGGATACCAGTCGAAATTATGACCAACACAAACCGGCGTGTTGCAGAGGTCGATTATGCCGACCAGACTCAGTTGGAAATTCGGATGCTGACACCACGCACAGGCTCTGCCCCTCAAAAAGCAAATGAGGTTTTGGTTTCTGCCAATATACTGAAGGATCTGAACATCGAAGAAAAAATCGGGGCAGAAATTCCTGTTGAATTGAAGGTTCGTCAAAGTGGTCAGGTTTATCATTTTGATATGGTCGTATCCGGTATTTACGACACACCAAATGAAAAATCAGAATCGGTCATTGTTTCCAAAGCATTTCTGGAAGAAAACGCAGAAATGATGAGCGATATTGCTTTGGGGCGTGTTGGCTGTGGTATTTATACAGCCGATGTAGTAATGCGGGATAGTTATATGGTAAAGGACCGCATTTCAGAGCTTGTCCGCAATATTGGCGGTAATCCGGACGATGTCAATGCAGCTAACGCGGTTCGCGTTGCTCCTAATCCCATCGTTTCTAGTGAAAGCGGCCTTATGATGTGGCTGGTAGCCGGTGTTTTCGGTATCCTGTTCATGTTCTGTGGGTATCTGCTCATTTACAATGTATTTGAGATTGCTGTAACAAATGATATTCGCCAGTACGGCTTGCTGAGGACTGTGGGAACAACTTCCAGACAAATCAGGCGTTTAGTCAACCGGCAGGCACTGTACTTGTTCCTGATCGGTACGCCATTCGGTCTGCTTTTCGGCACATTGCTTGGCCGCAGTATTCTGCCTATTGCACTCCAGATATTTGCTGTTGATTTCAGCGGTGGAAATATTGAGGTCGGCACACTCCCATATTTGGGAATTATCGCAGGTGCAATCCTGTTCTCAGGACTCACGGTTTATATCAGCACCAGAAAATCGGTAAAGAAAGCCTCCCGTGTGTCACCTATCGAGGCTATCCGCTATGTAGAGCAGGACACGGTTTCCATAAAGCGAAAAAAGACAATTTCCGGGGCAGTCATTCCTCGCATGGCGAAGGCAAATCTTCAGCGCAATAAGCGCCGGACAGTCTTTATTGTGATTTCTCTGACTTTGAGCATTGTCCTCTTGAACTCGGTGTTTATCTTCAGCGGCAGCTTTGATGAAGATGCCTATATCGAAAACCAGACCCGAAGTGACTTTATAGTATATAGTCCAGGCATTCAGGCGGCGTTTGGAAATGACTTTGGGCATAACAGCACTGTTCCAGAAAAGGCAACAGAAGAAATCAAAGAACAGCCTGGAGTCACAAATGAAGTCTACCTGTACCGGAACACTTTTGAAGATGACCATATCTCTTGTGACTGGGGAACTCCCTATGTGGTTGATAACACATATAAGGAGCAGCGAATGTTGCCGGAACACCTCAATTTAGGTGTTTACCAAACAGAAAATTATAGGCATACTGTTGGGTTGACTGCGGATAACCACCCCCTCGGAAATGTATTTGGCTTTTCGGAAAACTTCTTCAATCGGCTGGACATTATCGAAGGTGAAACTGATTTATCTGTCTTAAAAGACAAACTTTGGAATGGTAACAATGTAATTTTAATGGGCGAATATGACGATCATGGTAACTTTGGTGGGGCAGATGCCGCCGATTATTGTGGATTATCAGTTGGAGATACCATTCAATTTTATGAAAATGGAACTCCAACCGAGGAGTTTACCATTATCGCAAAAGCCGTAGCTACTAATAGCGATATGACTATGACTGGCGGCGGTTCAAATATTGCACAAATAATAGAAGGTCCTAAAATTTTTATGGCTGAAAACAAATTTAAGGAGATTTATGAAACGCCTACCTTGTATGGTTTCCTTTTTGATGTAGAGGAACAGTACCAGCAGGAGATGGAAAGCTATCTGGCGCAGGATACAGATGTTGCCTATACCTCTATCCTGACGATGAAAGCAACTGTTTCTGGTGTTAAAAATGTCGTTCTTCTGATCGGCGGAGTGATCGGCGATGTGTTTGCCCTGGTGGGACTAATCAACTTCATCAATCTGGTTATGACAAACATCATTACCCGCCGGCACGAGTTTGCCACCATGCAGAGTATCGGTATGACGAACCAGCAGCTCCGAAAGATGATGATTTCTGAAAGTTTCTCCTATGTGCTGCTGGCCGGGATTGTCGGTACGCTGGCTGCTGGTGTGCTTGGCATGACATTGGTAAGGGCTTTTGTAGAAATCAGCCCAAGCAGTATCATGATGACATTCCAGATGACCTTGCTGCCTGCACTGATTATGCTGGTTCTCTTTTTGGTACTGGCATTTATTGTTCCCGTTGTCGCACTTCGGCTCTTTAACAATCGAAGTGTTGTAGAACGGCTTCGGGTAAATGAATAAAAGCAAAGGGGGGTGGACAAGATGAATGACATTCTATTTGGCAACAATAATTCCAAAGTGATTACCAAGCTATCCAAACGCTATTTCAAGAAGAATAAGGTCCGCAATCTGGCTGCGCTGCTGGCAATTATCCTGACTGCTTTCCTATTTACCTCTATCACTTCCCTGGCGTTCAATATGGCATCCTCCATCCAGCTCTCTCTGCAAATGCAGAAAGGCAGTAAAGCGGATGGCACTTTAGGGTATATGACGGAGGAACAGTACGAGCAGCTTGTAAACAGCGATTTTGTGGAGCAGGCAGGCCACCGGCGTATCATTGGCTATGCAAACAATACTTCCAGCCATTCCATTGAGATCAATTATGCGGACAGTGTGCAGCAGGAGCTGACCTTCTGTGTGCCTACTCACGGAGCAGCACCGGAGAAAGCGAATGAGATCGCCACTACGGATTTGGCGCTGAAGGCGCTGGGTGTAGAACCAAAGGTTGGCGCAGAGGTTCCGTTGGAATTTGAACTGCGGGGGAAAACTTATCATTATGATATGGTGCTTTCCGGCTGGTGGGAAGCAAGCAATGACTCTGTGAGCGTTGCGACTGTTTCAGAGCAGTTTATAAAGGAAAACCCCGATGTGGTCCAGAACACTTATGCGGTAGACCATGAAATGTCCGGCGTTACTTTTTCCGATGTCGTGCTGAAGAATAAAGCAAATGTTCAGCAGCAGTTGAATGAGTTCGTTTACTCCATTGGCGGCAATCCAGAGGATATGGGCGCAGACAATTTCATTCTCGCCTCTGAAAATCAAATGTCCCAGGGATTGACTTCATCAGAGTCCATCGTGTTTGCTGTTGTATTTATCCTGATGTTTGTCGTGTGCGGATACCTGCTGATCTACAATATCTTTGATATTTCTGTGATGCAGGATGTTCGTCAATACGGCCTGCTGCGGACGATTGGCACTTCCACACGGCAGATCAAGGGCATTGTGAACCGTCAGGCAGTCTGGCTCACGCTGATCGGGCTGCCCATCGGTCTGATCGCCGGTTTCTTTGCCGGTTGGGTGCTGCTTCCTGTCGTGACAGAAATCATCAGCCTTGAATCGTCTATGCTGGGGACATCCGTATCGACCTCGCCGCTGATCTTTGTTATCGCCGCTCTCTTTACGATCCTGACCGTGTTTATCAGCACCCGGAAGCCTGCAAAAAAGGCGGCAAAGATTTCTCCTCTGGAGGCGATCCGCTACACCGAGCAGAACGCCTATAAAAAGAGAAGTGCCAAGCGTACCAATGGAGTAAAGCTGTCCCGCATGGCCTTTTCCAACCTGGGGCGCAACCGCAGGCGTTCAGCGTTTATCATTATTTCCCTGCTTCTGTGCATCGTCCTGTTTAACTCTATCATCATTGTGACGCAAAGCCTTGATGAAGAAAAGTGGGTAAACCGTGTTACCAGAACAGATTTTAATGTCTATAACTCCGCCGCATTTAATGTAATGGAAAGCGTTCAGCACCATGAAGATACGCTCTCACAGCAGGCGGTGGATCTGATTGCCGGACAGCCCGGAGTTGAGGATGAACGCTATCTTTACCGAAATACAAAAGACGATAGAAATGTGCTGGTTGACTATGGGTTTGAAGATTTAAGCGGCATAGAGCTATTCCATGAGGAAGAAGGCGTCGTAAATCAAAGCTATCAGGGATATAGCCTGTATACAAGTTCTGATACCGAAAGGCGCTATTTTGGTAATGTAATGGGAGCCTCCGAAAATTTCTGGGCGGATATGCGTATTTTTGAAGGCGAAAAAGATGCTGAAACCCTAACGCAGAAAATGGCTACCGGAGAATATGTCATTATTGGCTGCCCCATGGACAAACTGACAGAGGAACCAAGGAACACTCCGCTGACCGATCAGTTACAGGTTGGAGAGAGCATTTCCTTCTACAAAGATGGGGAACTGGTCAAAACCAGCACCATCCTTGCAAAAGCGATTCTCGTGGGAACAGAAACCGAAACGCCGACAGGCACCACCGCCCAGGCACACATCGCCGCTGATGCTCCTTTTGTATATCTGCCGGACACTGTATTTAAGGAAATCTATGACGCTCCCACGCTGCTGACTTATGGATTCAATGTGGATGAAGCCTTGTAGCCGCAGATGGAAGAATTTTTGAGCAGCTATGTGAGCGAAAATTCTTCGGTTGCCTATACTTCCACCAAGTTGTTGAAAGAGCAGCTTGATTCAGTACGCAGCATGATTCTGGTTATCGGCGGTCTGATTGGCTGCATCATGGCCTTTGCAGGACTGATCAACTTTACTAACATGATCATTACCAACATCATCACCCGCCGCCATGAGTTCGCCACCATGCAAAGCATCGGTATGACCGGCAAGCAGCTTCGCCGCCTGATGGTCTATGAGGGCATCTATTATGCCGCAGGCGCAGACATTATCGGCGGAGCAGTCGCAGCAATCTTGGCTGTCACAGTGCTAAAGAGCGCATTGAATGGCCCTTCCATGTGGTTCTTTACTCTGAATATTACATTGGTTCCGGTTCTGGTCATTGGTGTGCTTTATCTGCTGCTGGCTGCGGTCATTCCGCTGATCGTTCTCCACTTCTTTAACAAGGGAACTGTGGTGGAACGACTGAGGACTTCGGAGTGAAATATCGCAAAAATGGCATGTGAGAAAGGATGTGAGCAAAATGGGTAAACTTCTGATTCTGTCCGTTCCTGATCATGAAGAACATATACTCGACAAAATCATGGAGCTTATTGCGGATGAGCCAGAGTTTATCCACCTTGCACCATCCCTCCCTCAGTCTGCACTTTCCTTCCCTGGTCTTGAAATTCGGCTGAAGGAGCAAACCGTATATTGCAACAGTACTCTCATCGCTCTGACTTACCATGAATTTGCAGTCCTTACATATCTGGCCCGTCATCCCGGTTGGGTATTTTCCGCTCATCAAATCTATGAAGCTATATGGTGCAAAGATGGTGAGCACTGCGGAACTGCCGTTTCCAGTATCATCAGTCAGATTCGTCGCAAGCTGACGCCGGACACGCCAAAAGGCGGTTATATCCGCACTGTACTGGGCAGTGGATATAAGTTTAACAGCTCTCCCTTTTAAGACAGCAAGAAAGGCTTCGAGACCGTAATGATCTCGAAGCCTTTCTTATTTCCATGAGACATGAACACTATAACTCAATCAACTATAATTCCTGTAAGAATACTGGTTTCAGATAATATTTAAAGAACTAATCCATTCTTGGATTGCTTCCACCAGTACATACTGCTGACGCAAGACAGCCATACCTGTTTCCGGAATGCTGGGGGTATTTTCTTTTTCCCGTATATTATCTTCCAAATAGGATTTTAAGACACTAACATTTCCCTGAATCTCTGCTATGCACGACTTTTGTTTTTCGGGCGGCAAGGAGTCCAAATTTACAATAACAGCGTTGAAGTCAAGAAAAATGTTAATCGGCTTTGCGGAAATCTCAAACATGAGGCGTTCAAATTCTGCTTCTCCAGCTTCTGTTAGGGAGTAAATTGCTTTTTCTGGCATCTTTCCTTCCTTTACGATTTCGCCTCGGATTAGTCCTTTTTCTTCCAACTGAATTGCTTTTTTATAAATAGATGGTGTACTGATTTTTACCCATTTTGATATTTTTCTATATTCTACTAATTTTTGAATATCGTAGGCACTCATTGGCTCCTTTTTCAAAATTCCCAACACGATCAAATCTATGGTAGCCATATGGACCACACCCTTTCGCTATGTTCTCTGCATGAAATATTACCGTCAAATCCGCTATAAATTATAGTAGTAGACTTTATACTTTTTGTCAAGGCAAATCGCTTCTCACCTCTTGACATCTACTATAAATTATAGTAGTATATTCATTCGGTAGTATACTATATTTTATACCACTATAATTTATATCTCTAAGGAGCGAAAGGAGTATTAACAATGAGTGAACGTAACAGCAAACTTGAGCTTTTGGGCAGTGCGCCTATCCCCAAAGCTCTGATGGCGCTTGGCGTGCCGATTATGATTGGGATGTTAATCAATGCCCTATATAATCTGGTGGATGCCTATTTTGTGAGCGGACTGGGAAAGAGTCAAATGGGAGCCATTTCTATCGTTTTCCCGTTAGGACAAGTCGTAGTTGGATTGGGACTAATGTTTGGCAACGGTGCTGCATCCTACCTGTCAAGACTTTTGGGACGAGGCGATAAGGATACTGCCAATAAGGTGGCAAGTACCGCTCTGTATAGTAGTCTTCTGATTGGCGCTATTATCATCCTTTTCTCTACAATCTTCCTTAAACCAATTTTGACTATGTTAGGCGCGACAGAAACTATCATGCCGTATGCTCTGACATATTCAAGAATTTATATATTGTCCTGTGTTTTCAATGTGTTTAATGTGACCATGAACAATATTGTAAGCAGTGAAGGTGCAGCAAAGACAACTATGTGTGCATTACTGTTGGGAGCTGTGTTGAATATCGGATTAGACCCTCTTTTTATTTACACTTTCAACATGGGGGTTGCCGGTGCAGCGATCGCCACTGCGATTTCTCAGCTGGTATCTACACTCGTTTATCTTACATATATTCTGCGAAAAAGAAGTGCATTTTCTTTCAGCTTAAAAGCATTTTCTCCAAATGGGCAAATGATGGCGGAAATCTTGAAAATCGGTGTACCTACTTTGGTATTCCAGTTGCTTACAAGTCTTTCGATTACCCTGATTAACCGTGCAGCCAGCGATTATGGCGATTCGGTTATTGCAGGCATGGGGGCAGTCACGCGAATTACTGCTATGGGAACGCTTGTTGTCTTTGGATTTCTGAAAGGGTTTCAACCTATTGCCGGATTCAGCTATGGGGCAAAGAAATTTGATCGTCTACGCGAAGCAATTAAAACCTCAATCATTTGGTCTACAAGTTTCTGCTTAGTCGTGGGCTTGGTGATGGCCGTTTTCTCCTCGCAGATTATCTCTCAATTTACCGAGGGAGATGTTCAAATGATTTTAGCCGGTCAAAAGTCCCTGTTTGCGAACGGTCTTACATTCGTTTTTTTCGGTTTCTACACAGTATACTCCTCTCTATTTCTTGCTCTGGGCAAGGGAGCAGCAGGTTTCTTTTTGGGAGCATGCAGACAAGGTATCTGCTTTGTTCCTGTCATTTTGCTGTTGCCTATGGTATGGGGAATGAACGGAATTCTATATGCCCAGCCCATTGCAGATATAATTTCCGTAGTAATCACGCTATTTATGGCAATACATCTTCATAAGGAAATATCCATAGCCGAAAATCATACTATTTCTGAAAAAAAGCAATAACCTAATTTTACTATAACGAAAGCCCGTATTCGCTGACAAAAGAAAAAATCATCGAACACTAAATATAAGTATATAGGAGGGGGATACACGCAATATGGGAAAACTCTTGATAGTGTCCATTTCTGACCACGAAGAACATATTTTTAATAGAGTCATGGCAGCCATCGCAGATGAACCAGATTTTGACCATATTGCCCCTCCACATTCAAGTCTTTCCTTTTCCAATTTGGAAATCTTACTGAAAGAACATGCTGTGTACTGTAGTGGCAATCTTATTCCTATGACCCAACATGAGTTTGCTGTCCTCGCTTATTTGGCTCGTCATCCTGGCTGGGTATTTTCTGCCAGCCAAATCTATGAGGCTGTGTGGAATGCGGACGGTGAACACTGCGGAACTGCAGTTGCCAGTGTCATCAGCCAGATCCGGCGCAAGCTGACGCCAGACATGCCGAAGGGAGGTTATATCCGCACCGTACTGGGCAGTGGGTATAAATTTAGCAGTTCTCCTTTTTAAGTCCATAAGAAAGGCTCCGAGACCGTAATGTTCTCGGAGCCTTTCTCATTGACTTAAATCTTAAACAATTTAATCGCCTTCAACAAAATAATGCTCAATTCCTGATACAGATCCTCATCCAGTGCTCCATCAATAATGGCATACTTGAGCAGCAATGGCCGGTACATCTGTAAAATCGCCGTAATGGCATCCTCGTTTCCAGCCTTGGCGCTGAGAAGCAGACATTCAAAATTCATCTCTTGTCACCTCCTTCAATGTTCTTTCTAATTTTCTGAATCGTCCTGTAGTAAAGCGCCGCTGCCCCTTTATAAGACAGTCCAAACTTTGCTCCCAAAGTATCAAAATCTTCTTCCCCCAGCGTTCGAGCCAGAAATATCTGGCGCTCCCGTTCATTGAGTTTTTGCAGGGCCTCCCAAAGCGCCCCATTCTCTATCACATCCATAAGCGGCAATTTGTCCAAAACCACTTCCTCCGAGCTGGGTTCGGATTCGTAGACCACTTCCACAGTACTCTCTATACTGCTGCACTTATAAAGCTGGAGCAAATAATCTTTTCTACGGCGCTTAACCGCCGACACCAAATATGCTGTAAATCTAAATTGCAGGTCATCTTCTGCCTGTCCATTGTTCCGTTGCCACATGGCTTTACCTCCAAAAGTCTCAAGAATTCCGATGGATTTCCTGAGCTTCTGGCGGTGACCTGCACCGGGCCAAAGCTGGTTGATATAAAGAAAAACAGCCAGCTTTGTACCAATGGACAAAACCAGCTGTTTCTTGAATTTCTGCATCGAGCAGTTCAATAGATGCCGTTCGGGCAGGTGGAGGTTTATCTTTATGTGAAGAAAACTCTCTTGCCCTGCCTCGACGATATGCCCCTATTGAGAGCCGTTCATGAAAAGCCGTGTGTCCTGGAGTTATGAAAGCAATGAACTGCTCGATGTCGTGGAATCCTTTCTCCATAACACCGTTACTCCCTGTCCGCAGTTATGCGAACGGCACACAGGCGGCCTGCATCATCCCCTTTCTTTCGCGATATGGCAGCGCAACGCTGCCGCCCTGCTGATAATTGTTAAATTGTAAAATAATACTTTTTTCAAATGCTGTTCCAGCTATTCTATATTAAAACAGGAGGCGGCCTTTATCCCCATCATCAGGATAAAGACCGCCCTGTACTTCCGATTTTCATTGGGTATCGTACTGATCTCATACCCCCACCTCCGCTTACCGAATTTTCATTGATTTTTGGGGTCACTGCCATAATTACAGTGTAACTGACAGTTTTCGGAAACTTTTGGAGTAGCATTGGAATATCCTTCGAGGAAAAAAAAATCATTCGACATTATATGACAAAACAAGCTCCAAAACGGTCACTGCATTTTCCCGTTTTGGAGCCATCCCTTTATTATTTCCATAAAGTTGCATCTTCTGTCGTTACCTGCGCCGTATCCGGATGGATATAAATGATTTGAAGTCCTTTCTTTTTAGCATAGTTGACAGTCTGCTGAGTTCCGGATCTCATATTGTTTGCATTATCATAAACAGCCACCATACAGTCGGCCTGATCCACCATAAAGTAATTGCGTTTTTTATAATTCTCACTTGATGGCATTTCACCCAGTATTAAAACCTTCGCTGCATATTTGCAAATAAACTTCATTCTCTTTTGGTGCCAGTCATCCCAGTCTGCATCATATCCCTCAAAGGGGAAAGCCAAACACAATTCCACATCTTGATACGCTGTCTGTTCTTTCATACGCAACAGGATCTCTGCCGCCCACATATCAGCTCCCATTGCTCCTCCAACCCAAAAGTATCGCACTCCCTGATTATAAAGCCGTATAAGCTGCTCCTGCAAACACTTTTTGATTCGCTGGCAGCGCTTGTCCTTTTCGTTATATTTGAACTTGAAACGAGTCGGCCTATGGCCTGTAATCACACACGAAAAACTGTTCATATGGTTCTCCTTTCCCGGCATCCATCTTCGTCTATTATACTTGCCATAGACGAGATAAATCAACCATGACCGCTTAATAATCCATGTCATAGCGGATAAAATGTAACTATGGCATGGAGGTGACGCATGGATAATCTACTAAAAGATATGGGTAAACGGATCTTCGACCGGAGGAAACAACTGAATATGACCCAGGAAACTCTGGCAGAGCTGGCTCATGTCACACCACAGACCATCTCCACCGCAGAACTGGGACAAAAGGCTATGCGACCTGAAACAATCCTCAAAGTCTGTGATGCACTCAACATCAGCACCGAGTACTTGTTACGAGGCATCATCACAGAAACAGATTCCTCCCTTCTCATGGCGAAGATTTCCACACTAACGCCCAAACAATACAGGCATTTTGAAGATATTTTAGACAGCTTTATTGCGGCCATACAGGAAGAGGCATAGGAGCATCACTGGCTCCCATGCCTCTTTTGATTATCCTCTGCTGCGGAATGCAGATAAAGCGCTGGCAATCAGACTGCGTGTTCTATCGTCCATCTCAGTCTCATCCCCCGCCTCCTGTGTATCCGAAACAACCATAGGCGCTACTGGCTTCTCCTCTGTTCTGACTGGATGAATCTGCTCTTCTACTTTTTCCCTTCCCATCCCTTCCTGCCGCAAAATCTCTTTGACGATAGCCACCACCGCTTCTTTGCTGATGACCGAAGCATTTAGAGGTTGCGGCTCCTGCCCAAAGTGCTCATTATAGTAGACCACTGCATTTGCCACATACTGTGCTTTTGTGCGGGGACTCTGCAGCTCCAGTAGTCCAATGGCAGTCTCGTGTATAGGATCTCCCTCATTAAAGCGCAGCGTAAACCGTCCTCGTTCTTTTTTCTCGCCCATACCATCACCTGCCTGCTGTTTCAATCCGGTACAGATACTCATAGCCATCCGCATTTGCATTGATTTTCGGTACGAAGAATGGTGTTCCCACCTTGCCCGAAGTTTCAATCTGCCGCTTCAAAAGAATGGCGCCACCGCCTACAAATACTACCTTGCAATATTGCAAGTCTATCATACGCTCCCGCAGTGTGCTGAACAGGTCGCTGATAAATTCCTGCGCCATCTGTTCTGTCAGCTGTATGGCTGCATCCGGATATTTGGTCTTTTTCCCCATCAAGATGGCATCCACATCCCCTTCATCCAACAACAGGTCCAGTTCCGAATTCACCTTGGAACGCACCTTATTGTATAGCAGGATCACACCATTTTCTAACGAATCGCAAGAGGTAAGGTCGATCTCTCCGTTTTTCATTAGCAAATAGTCCGCAGTGAACCCACCAATATCTAGGATTACCGCTTTTGGCTCCTCCACAAGCGTATGGAGCATGGTGGCCGCTGCTGCGTAAGCCTGGGGAAAACAGGCAACATCTTCAATATAGATGGTGTACGGCTTGCCCTGCACCTCAAATTCTACCATTCCCCGCTGCCCAAAGTATTGCGTAAACCGCTCCACCTGGGCACCAAAGTGTGCCGGCGGCAGCCCTACTGCCAGTTGGATACGCTGAACCTCCGTGGAATATGCTCCCCTCGCTTCAATTTCACCAGCCAGAGCAAATAGAGTCAGGATAAAGAAGCGATCATCCTCCGTTTTATCTTTCCGATAAGGAATCCGCTCAGTAGACAGCGTATAGTAGGTATTCTGATACCTCAGCACATTCTGTCCAAAGGGACGGGTGACGCTCTGCTTCAGACCGGATACAAACGGCTCACAGTGTACCGTTTTAATTTGTTTGTTGCCATGATCAACACCAATTAGCATATGTAATGCCTCCTTCTTACTTTATACATATCCTTTACGCCTATATGACGCCTATTCTCAACAATCACGCTCTATTTTTAAGAAAAGGAAAAGCAGGAGACCTATAGAGGTTTCCCGCTTTCGCCTTCTGCATAGTATGCGCAGATAAAAGATTCGATTGTTCTATTCTGCTATATCCTGTGGAACTTCAAATTTGTATCCGCTCCCCAAGACAGTACGGATATAGCCCGCTTTCGGCATATCCGGAGTCAGTTTTCTGCGAATCTGACCAATGACGCTGGCAACGGCTGTTCCGCAGTTTTCACCATCCTCCCCCCACACTTCTTCATAGATCTGCCCAGCAGAAAATACCCAGGATGGATGATTTGCCAAGTATACCAATGTCGCAAATTCCCGATGGGTCATAGCAATCAACTCACCGTTTCGGTATACTGTCCTCTCCTTCAGCCGAAGCTCCAGCCCCGGAAAAACAAGAGTATTACAAGGGTTGGATGGTACAATATGGTCAAATCCTGACTCGGCTGCGATAATCTCCATAATTCTGCTGAGTACATATTCTTCATGGTCTGTTACCGATAATACAAAGATTTTTCCCATATATCCCTCCCTGACTTACTTTTCCTATTGCTTGAATGCTATTCAACATTCAATTCAATGCTTCCAGTAAAGTCCTCACACTCAATGCCAATATAATTTCCACCATCAGGAAGTGTAATTGTGTCACTATAAGTTCCGGTTGCTTCAATCAAAGTGACTGCTTCATCAGATCCGGAAATCCAAAATACTTTTGCAGTGCCTTCCGTAACCTCCAAAGTGCAATCAATAAACAGCTCCTTACCGGCTTCTCTCTTTATGGAAGTTCCTCCGAACAAATACTCTGTATCTGAAAAATTCTCATAGTCAGCCGTATAAGTTCCCGTATAATCATCAATCCCTTTTTCTTTTGTTCCTTCCAAAGATAACTTTCCTGTAAGCTCTATGGCTCCAGCAGACTGAACGATATTATTATAATGATCGAGAATTTCATCTTTTGAACAGCCAGAAAGCATAAAACTTCCCAAAAGGACAAATGCCAATGCTAAAACTATTTTCTTCATAAAATCATCACCAGCCTTTCTTTGGTGCTACCTTTTTGGCCTTTTTCTTTGTTTGGGTTGCTTCTCGCTCTTTCATACACAAAATCAAGATGGCAGAAATAACGACAGCAAGCACAAGACTGCAAGAACAGGTTCCGATATTCCAGTTGACTGCGGTATCATAGCTACGGTAGCCTACCATTCCGAGACTTGCGGTAATCGGATAAAGGTTTGCTAATGTCATATTTCCTGCAGCAAACATCCCTCCATATCCATAGACAAAAGCAATGATTACACCGACTAAAAAGCTACCTGCCCTCCGACAAGTAAGAGCGATAATCGGCAGAACCGCAAGATATAAAAAGAAATTAACCGTAGTAATCTGCAAGGTTGCTTTTAGAGCTAAGGAAATCTCAAAGCCGGGAAATCCCACAATCATTTCTGCTATGATTGTAAACAGACTGCATATCAGCCCGAAAATAATAGACAATACGCCGCACACAATCAATTTTCCGGTCAACAGTTTCTTAAAAGAGATCGGCACAGTCAGAATATTTTTCAATGTGTCATCCGCCTGCTCACGAGAAATCATATATCCAGCAATTAGGCTGATACACATCGGGAAAATCATGGACATATTGTTTTTGATGACCTGTTCTGTAAGATAGGCGAAATCCCAAACGGAACCATCATTCGCCATAGAGGTAAACAAGGTCAGCAGGACGGATAGGAGCATGAGCGCAACGCCCGCCCAAAGGATATGATACCTTTTCAATTTATAAAATTCTGTTTTTACAATGCGAACCATGTTTATTCCCCCCTCTGCTTATATAATCTGTCAATCAGTAAGAACGAAACTAATGCCATGATCCCAAGAATGAATACAACTTGAAATGTTGAAGGAATTAGCCCTGTCATTTGCTCCAAGTCCATTTTTATTCCATGAGCCGCCATATCTCCCGCACTCCAAAATGTAGTCAGTGGCGTGGGCAGAAGCCATAATATGGTTTTAGGCAGTGTGTCAAACAATGCCGTAGCACTCATGTTCAGAACACTGTAAAAGACACACAGCAAAATGGAAAAAACATAGGTCTTACTGAAAAAGACAACAAGAACAATCAACGGGAGTGTTCCTGCCGTAATGAAAATTCCTGTTTCGACTGCTAAAAACAATTTATAGCCTATTCCATAAACTTCCAATGTTCCAAATCCGCAAAGAATTGTTACAATGGTAGAAGCCACACAAAAAACAATTCCAAAGAGAAACAGGACAATAATTTTTGCAAGCACCATTTGCGTGCTGGTTACGGGAATTGTACGCAGATTTTTGAATGTGTCGTTGTCGCGTTCCATAAAAAACAGGATAGCGGCAATCACACCGATAATGCAGGGCAGTAAAAACTGGATACCATATCCTAACACCATGTTAAATAGTCCGTCGAAAGCATCTGCCTGATCCGTATATCGCTCCATCATAGAGGGCGTTGTCATCAGATAAGTCAGCGGGATTGGAAACAGGAAAGCAGCCAGAATAATCAGCGGAATAAATTTCTTCCGTTTCAATTTCAAAAATTCGCATTTGATTAGTTTAAGCAATTCCTTCGCCCCCTGTCACACGCTTGAAGTAATCTTCAAGACTTTCTTCACAAGTATGCGCCTCTGATACCTCCAATCCGTTTTCTACAAAGGCAGTTACAATTTTCCCCACAGGCAGATCAAGGTTGTGCAGGCGCAGATTGTGGTCGTCCTGTATGGAAAAATGGTTTTCATGGAAAATGCGTTCCAAAATTCTTGCCGCCTGCGCAGTATCAGAGAGTGTAAACCGGATATGCTTACTGCTTTTTTGTTCCAGCTCAGCAAGGCTTTCTTCTTCCAGCAATGCGCCGTGGTCGATAATTCCAATATCGTCAGCCAGCAGGGAAATTTCCGAAAGAATGTGACTGGAAATCAAAATGGTTTTTCCTCTTGCGTCGCAAAGCTCCCGAATAAAGGATCGTACTTCTGCAATACCGATGGGATCGAGACCATTGATCGGCTCATCCAAAATTAAAAGTTCCGGATCGTGCATCACAGCAAGGGCGATGGCAAGCCGCTGCTTCATACCAAGAGAATACTGTGAAAAGAGTTTTTTATCTTTGTAAGGCAGTCCTACCAGATCCAGGGCATCTTTGATAGCATGATTGTTGGGTACGCCCCGCAGGGTAGCAAAGATACGCAGGTTCTCTGTGCCGGTCAGATTTGGGTAAAAGCCAGGGGACTCAATCAGACTGCCAATACGGGGCAACAATTTCTTTTCATTCCCCTGCAAGGGCTTTCCCCAGATTTTGACCTCCCCGGAAGTCGGCTTCGTTAAGCCCAACAGCATTTTCATGGTAGTGGTTTTTCCGGCTCCGTTTCTGCCCAGCAGACCATAAATTCTCCCACGCTTCACATGGATATTTAAGTCAGCCACACTCTTTTGCGAGCCGTATTGCTTCGTCAGATTTTTTGTTTCAATGATTGTATTGATGTCCATATTCAAAACCTCCTGTTCTGTAAGGTATTCTATCACGCCAACCTTGCATTAACCTTGCCGCAACCTTGCATTAACCTTGCAATTTGAAATCCGGCAAAATGACAAAGGCTCCCGCCATAAAGACGGGAACCCGCTTAAATCTCCAAAGGAAAAAGCAACATAAATTCAGTCCCTTTTCCCGGTACGCTTTCAACTGTTATGCTTCCACCCATCTTTTCTACAAGCTGGTGGACAATAGAAAGACCAAGACCGCTGCCTTTCTCAGAGCGTCCTTTATCACACTTATAAAGCCGTTCAAATATGTGTTTCAAATCTTCTTTCTCAATTCCCACTCCATTATCCGCCAGCAACAATTCCATGTTATTTTCCTTCTTTGACAGGACAATTTTGATTTTGTCCGCATGACTGTGAGCAATTACATTTTGAATGAGATTATTGATGATCCTCATATAGCTGTCCATATCCAATCTTACCCGAACAGGCTGTTCAGGAATATCAATGTCATAATCGACCTGTTTATCCTCAAAAATCGGTATCCAGTCGATCAGGATATTTCTTGTCAGCTCTGCGGTCTCAAGACTCTGGATCTCCAAAGCAAACTCGTTGGAATTTAACTTGAACCAGTCAAAGAGCACATCAATATATTCTTTCAGATCATGGGCTTTCCGGCGGGCGGTTTCAATATAATCATCCCGGTCTTTTCCTGTGACCAGTCCTTTGTGTGCAGCGTCAAGATAGCCGATGAGGGTTGTAAGGGGTGTCCGAACATCGTGGGAAAGGCTCGTCATAAGCTGGCGGTTGGTTTCCTCTGTCTGCTGGACAATCGAAAGTCTGCTTTCATAGGACACAACGATCTCATTGATTTCATAGGCAAGAGGTGCTGTCAATTCATTTGTTGCAGACAGAATACGCCGGTTGCCATTTCCATTTTTCACATCAACCAGCGCATCGGTCATTTCTGCGATTTGCTTTTTTACGCGCCGAACGAGAACGATGGAAGTCAGCACAGCCACAACAGCAATCACAATGGACAAGAAAACGATGATTTCCATACCAGCTACACCTCCTTATTAAAGCGGTAGCCAATCCCTTTGACCGTCTGGATATACTTTGGACTGGAAGGATTGACTTCTAATTTTTTACGAAGCCGGCTGATAATCGCCATGATATTGCTGTCATCATAGAAATATTCTTCGCCCCAAACTTCCTCATAAATCTGCTGTTTTGTCAAAATTTTACCTTGATGTTTTGCACAGTACAGGAGCAGATCAAATTCCTTTGGCGGAAGTTCAAAAGTGCCGTTTGCCGTCGTAACAGAACGATTTTCAAGGTCAATCTGCAATCCGTCAAAATCCAGTTTTTGCATGGCTCCGGCTTGCTGATTAAAGCGGGTGTAGCGGCGAATGAGGGACGCAATACGGGCAATCAGTTCGTCCATATCAAACGGTTTTGTCAGATAATCGTCCGCCCCGGCCCGTAAGCCCCGCACTTTAGAAATGCTGTCATTTTTGGATGTAAACATCAAAATCGGCAGGCTGTTCTCTTTACGGATTTCTTCCAGCGTTTCAAAGCCATCCATACCGGGCATCATCACATCCAGCACCACAAGCTGATACTCCTGTTCTTTTAATTTCTGCAAGCCCTCTTTTCCGGTATTACAAAAATCGGCTTCTATATGTTCTGTTTGTACGCTGCGTTTGATCAAAGCGCACAGTTCTCTGTCATCATCTATAATCAAAATTTTATTCATGGTTCAGCTCCTTCCCTTGTTTTGTCCGGCCATCAATCGGCTTCTCTGCGGTTTTAGGGATCAGCCAAACACCAGCCATTTTCACAGCACCGTGGATACGCCCACCGGCACAATAATAATTTACCCTGCGAGGTGTCACGCCCCACTGCCCGGCGGCCTCTTTTAGTGTCATATAGTCCATTTTGTACCTCCATAGGATAGATTATAGTTCTTTATCTCGAATAGTACAAGCTGACTATTGTGATTATGCTTACATAAAGAGCCGCAGATCATCTCCGACCTGCGGCTCCGTTCCTATTAACCTGTTAAGTATGTATCCCGTATTTCGCCGTTTGGATGTCCTCTTCACCATGCAGGATTACTCCGCCGCAGGTCTTTGTGCCCTGTACCATGTAGCCCTCAAAAAAGAAGCTGTAAGGCAGGTAATCATCTGTCAGGACGATGCGTTCGTAGTTGTACCAGTTAAAATGCTGATCCAGAAACTTCCCCAGTTTGTGCCGCAGGATAGGATTCTCCACTACGGCCTTGAGATTTTTCCGGCTGTGAAACTCCAGCTTTGGTCTGCTCTGTTCTGGAATGGACAGCAGCCGCCACCGTGTTCCATCAATGTTTTCTTTCTCACCTGCCGCATATGAGCGGAACGGCTCATAAGGCAGTCTTATTCGCTCGGTATAACCGGAAACGCTGTCTCTGCCAGCATCCTTCAGCCATGTGAAGGAAAACTCCAGCACTTTGGCACCGCCTACGGCATCACACAGCCGCAGTTCTGCATAGGAATGGATATCTTTTGTGATCAAATACTTTTTCTCCTCCAGCCGCTGCAATTCCTTTTTCAAAATAATAAAGTGCTGCGGCGAACAGCCACTTCTGGAACGGGTCTTGAGGGAAATACTATCCCGATCCACATAAACTGTTGTCATTGTCCTATTATTCATAATCCACCTCGTTTCTGTTATGTGCTCCTGCATGATGCATGGCAGTCTGTATGACCAGGAATGGATGCTCTACATACTCCTCTTTTGCCGAGGTATATGCTGCTCCGCCCAGAGAGTCCAGATACTGCCATCCGTTTTTGGATTTTGAGATGTACACATAGAACGGTGCAAGCACATACTCATCCCGTTCATAGCAGCCCAGATACCGTCTTGCAAGTACTGCCACAACACCCAGCTCTGCCGCTTTCTGTGTCGTCAGGGAAACTGCCAGTTTCATTACTTCCTCTTTTTCAATATCATTGAGTCCGAAAGTGTAGATACTCTCCAGGAACAGCACAGGCTTCTCACTGGTGACAGGCTTTCCGCTATCCATGTTCTCCTGCGACAGATCAGCAAAAGAAAAATCGACGGCAGGCGGTTTTTGAAATGCACCTTTTGTCAAGCGGAGACAGGCACGAGCCACCACCGCTTCATCCTTTTTCACAAGGACAATCTTCTTATTAGAGTCAAAGGCAGCTAACAGGCACTCCCTCTGGCTTCCAGTACGGTAAGACAAGCAGGTACTATGAGGAAGTTCACCAAGCCGCAGAGTGTGGTAAAAATCATCCACCTCTTCTGCCCAAAATGCACCTCGCGCCAACGAAAGATTTTTCTTCCAGAAGCTCTCCTGCATCTCGCTGACAGGGTAGCGAATCTCACGCTGCAGGTCACCGGCAAAATATTTGAGTTTATAGAACTGACCCATCAATTCAGCCTGTACGATCCGTCGTAGCGCTTCAACAGCCAGCTCCTGCCCGTCCAGTTCCCCATAGAGAGCGCATACCATAGCCGCGCCGCCCTGCAGTAAAAACTCCGTGACAGTCTCCCGGTTCTGCTCCACAAAATCGTCTGAAAATGCCAGTTTTTCTTTTAGATCCAGCCAGTCTGCATCTGTTGTCAGAATATCCTTGCGCACCTGTTTCCAATCCGTCATTTCCAAAAGAGCCATCATATTATTGAGGGCAAATACCGCATCCGACTCTGTAGTGAAATCCGGTATGAATGCCTGCAGCTGCGTATAGTGTTGCAGCAGCCCCATGGCAATCCGCCGGGTCAGCCCACAGATATGTCCAAATGAACCCCGATACCATTCGCTAAACGGCCTTTCCAGCAGACATTTTCCAAGCTGCTCCAACTCTGCATCTCCTGTATACTGGCTGACCAGATCCCGTTTTATCAGCTGCCGCAGTGTCAGCAAACGCTGATCTATGGAAAGAGGTGTCAGCATAGTGTATAACCGGACATAAACCTCTTTCTGATGCCAAAGCTGATACATTTCCTCAAAGGTGTACTGCTGCCCTTCTTCCAGAAGCGTAAAAAAGCTGTCGCTGCGGTTCACAGAATCGCTGGCTTTCAAATTCTTCAGCGTCAGGGAATTGATGTTACAGTGCTCACAAAAGCCCGGCTCAAACAATAGAGAGTATCGCCCCAAGGACAGGAACACTTCACTGTTCTGATCCACCAATTCCAAAAAATGCTTTTTTCTATGCTCCACCGCATAAATGAGAATTGAAAACTGGAATTGCCGGACAGCATTAAAATCCAGATGGAGCCTGCCGGCATACAGAGCATTCAGATAACTCAGTTGGTTGCATAAAATTTCTTCCCTCCGTTCCTTGCTCAAAGGATGTGGCTGGGAGATAAACCAGTTGAGGTCATATTGTCCGGCATGGTTGTCCAGCCAGAGGTCAAAAAAAGCAGACAAATCCTCTGCGTCATATTCAAATACAGCCAACAGCCGGCGGAATTTTCCCACATCGGTCATTTTCATCCACCGGAGATCTTTCAGGCGTTCTACTGACAGAAACAGCCGCACACCATACCGATAGAGCAAGATGCAGACTCTCTGGAGCGGACGATTCTGTTCCAACAGTTCCAGAGCTTTCCGTTCATTTTGATGCCAGAAAAACAGATACGAGCCAAGAAACGGCTGCCGCATCATATCCCGCTGGTGCTCCGTCAGCATGGAAAGTCCCTTCCACTCCGCAATGGGAAAAGTCTGCAGGTTATCCAATATGACCTGCTCCTCTTCTTCATACATCACAAAGGGAAAATAGTATTTCAGGTATTCAAACCGCAGGGAAGGCAACAGTTCCAATTTCATGACTGCCAGCACCTGCTCTTGGGGATACGCTGTCAGTTTCTCTCCATACCCGTCTGCTGACTCTAAGACTGAAGCAATTTCTTCATCGCCAATCTCCTGCCTGCACAACACACCATAGAGCGCTGCAAAGTTCGGCACCCGAATCAGTTCTTCCTGTATCCGCTTTGTCTTTCGGATGTGCAGCCGTTTCTGTAATTGAAGTGTCTCCACCTGTCCACATGCCTGCTCTATGGCATCCTCTGAAAAGCTGCCTGTAAGCGCCGGGAGCAATCCGTCATCTTTCATTCTGGTCAATAGGGTCAGATGTTTTAATGTATTTCTCATGCTGCTTCACCTCCAATCAGTGTCAGTACCATATTCAAAATCTCATGCCTTGGCCGGGGTTCAGACTTTACCAGTTCACCACACAGTTCAAAAAAGGCATGTGCGCCTTTGGCTTCCATCGTCCGTACACAACCGACAGGCCATTCCACCAGCTTGTCAAACGCCATATTCAGCACCTCGTTCTTCTCGTCCTGATGATAATATCCCCCAATGAATTTAACCAGAGATTCGGCGCTGCCGTTATAAAGTTGCTGCAGCTTTTCCCGTTTCTGTATGGTCCGTTTTTCCTGCTCCAGTCGTTTTTCCTGCTTCTTTCTCTCAGCTTCGGCTCTGCGCTCATCCTCCAACTCTTCCTTGGAATAGAATGTTTCCTTCAGCCGGTTGATTTCATAGCCGTTATACTCGCTGTGGAGCAAAAACTGCCGCAACACCGCTGCCAGCGCTTTTTTATCATAAAGGTGTTGGATCTCCGGTGCTTTTAAGGCACTTAAAACGAAGTCCTCATATTTTTCCGGCTCAGTCTGGAAAACTGAACGCTCCACCCAGTCATAGAGCTGTCGATGCTGCTCTGCAGATAGGAATGAACGGCTGATGTATGTTTTATATTCCCTTCTGCTGTAATACCCCTCACTCCTGACAAAGCATTCGTGAAAGTAAAACCGCTCGCCAAAAATCGTTTGAAGTTGGGAAAAAGTGTACTCAGCCAGTAGCCTCTCTACAAACCGGAAACACCTCCAACTTGAAATTCTCAGGGCATACTCCCGCAGCAGTTTCAGTTGTGGCGCATCTTCACCATCTTGCCGATGCTGCTTGAAAAACTCCCATAGATTGATTTCCTTCTTTTCCACCAGAAAGGCAAATACCCGCCTACCGTTCGTATGCCAACTTCTGAAATATTCTCCATAGTCAGCTCCGGTCAGTTCCTGATATCTGGAAAGCCACTGTTTCAAAGGGATCCTCTGCCTGGAATGCAGCATCTGCAGGGTAAACAACTCCATATAGTTATCCCGCTCCAGTTCCTTCGCCAGATCATCGTACTGAGGATCAAACACATCAAATCGGTACGGAAAATCCTTCTGTATCGTTTGATTCATCCATAACAGTGTTTTCGGTGCTGTGGGGTTCAAACCATATTGAACCGCTTCCCAGAGTCCCTGAAATCCTTCGTACTTGACCGTAAAGCTGTTATAGAACCGAAACAGCCAGCCAAGATACTCATAAAATTCTTCCGAAAGATCCTTTGGAGCATTCAGAAGCATCTGCCCACACGCTGTTGCGATTTTCTCGGCAGTGATGCTCTTGGAACTCAACCGGTCCGGCAGCCTGTCCGCCCATACAGCGAGAGAATTTGCCAAAATGATTTCATCGCAGCGATACCCTGCTTTAGTCAAAACCGAAAATTCGCGGCTGTCGGGCTTCATATTCATATACGGCAGTTTCATTAGCGTGCGCAGCACCAGGTCGGCTTTCCCGCGGTATTTCTTTGCCTGCTCTGCATAGAACCGGATGAACCATTCCAGCACACCAAAATCATATACCAGTGAAAGTGTCCGATTTTGTGTGAATAGATGACTGAGTTGGGTATGCATCACCTCATAGCCGCGTTCCCTATCATCAAATAACGACAGTACAAACAGGGCTTCTTCCGTTCTCGTACACTCCCTTTCTGCCAGTTTCTCCAACAGGGCATGGCGCTGTGCCGCATCTGTTTCCAAAAGATACAGAGCGCCCTGCAGGTACACATCTTCTCCGGCAGACCGCCGCAATTTCTGGAGGAACGCTCCCCGCTGATTGCCCACAAACATATTGTCAGACTGGATCGCACAGGTATTTCCCAGCGCCAGGGCCAGAGCGCGGAGAACTCGGACATCATTGCCCAGTTTTTCCTCAAACCGCTCCAACACCTCGCCAGGATAACGCAGATGATATGGTTCAAAATAGCCGGACACATCCGTTTCCACCTGCCATATCTGCATCGCCCTTGTTTGTCGGTAAGTCCTTCTCGCCGTATCGTCCAGAGAAGTCTGTACTACCAATTCGGCAAAGGCATGGTAAAGCTCCAAATCAATAGCCCTCTGATATACCCGGTAAACCGGTATCCTGTCGATATGCATTAAAATTCCTCCTACTTGAAATCTTCCATAAAAGATATGGGGAGAGAGCCGCAACATGGCTCTCTCCCCATTGATCAACTGACAGCATACCGATGGTATGCTATATTTTCTTACTCAGCGCCGGCCATGCTGAAGAACTCCGCAGGTGACAGCACCGTAACGCCCAAATCCCTGGCCTTGGACAACTTGCTGCCGGCATTTTCGCCGCAGACCAGATAATCCGTCTTCTTGGACACCGAGCTGCCGGCATGGGCGCCCAGTGATTCGATCAGGTCATTGATTCCGTCCCGGGTGTAGGGTTCCACCTTGCCGGTAACTACGATAGTCTTTCCTACAAAGGGATTATCCTGCACCCTGTCTTCGCTGTGTTCTGCCACAGCAGGCTTTTGAATACTCATCATAGTCTGTAACTCCTCCCAAATACAAAAATTATCTTCTACACAGAACCAGTCGTGGATATTGTTATGCAATATCTCCCCGAAATCCGGAAGCTGCCGGAAATCATAGCCGCCATAGACCGCATCCCGAAACTCATCCAAATCATAGTGGAACACACGACCCAATACCTTGCTGGCAGTGTTGCCGATCATAGGGATGTCCATAGAAATCAGATACCGTTCAAAGGTGGTATTCCGGCTCTGCTGGATAGCGTCCCAAAGGCGCTGCCAGGACTTTTCACCAAATCCATCCATGCGGACGATTTCAGCCCGGTAACGATCCAGACGGTAAATATCCAGATAACTATGGATAAATCCCTGACCGATGAATTTTTCCAATGTAGCCTCCGACAGCCCTTCAATGTCCATCGCCTTCTGGCTGACAAAATGGACGAACTTTTTCAGCCGACGTGTCTCGCAGTCAGGGTTATCACAGTACAGCGTCTTGATGATGCGATTCTCGCCATTTTCGCCCTTTCCACTTGATTCATGGATGCGGGTAGGCTGTCCACAGCAGGGACAAACATGGGGAATCGTATCCACCATAGAGAAGCCGCCTCTGTCCAGATTTTCCTCCACGTGGGGGATAATCATGTTTCGTTTGCTTACCAGAATCCGGTTTCCAGCCATCAGTTCCAGATCCTCAATAAAGGACAGGTTGTGCAGACTGGCCCTGCTGACCTCACAGCCATCGATTTCCACCGGCGTAAACACTGCTACCGGAGCAATCTCTCCGGTTCTGCCCGGTGTCCATTCGATGTACTGCAGCAGGCTCTCATGCAGGTCATCTTCAAACTTATAGGCCAGACCGTCCTTATAGTGATGTCCGGTGCGGCCGCAGCTCTGGGCATAGGCGATGTCGTTAAACGAAACCACGATACCGTCAATGGGGATATCTTTGTCAGTGGCATATTGCCGCAGCTGATAGATACCGGCTTCCACATTTTCCAGCGTCAGTTTCTGCTTTGTGACCAGATACTTACAGGGCTGGAACCCCAACGCACGCAATTCCCGTAGCTTATCTGATTTCCGGGTCAGGTGCGGAAAGCCCTCCAGCACACCAAACGGCATGAAAACCAGCCGACGCTCCCGGCATGTCTTGGCATCCATCAGACGGATGGAACCAGCAGCCAGATTGCGGCCGTTTTTATAGGGCTTACCGCTGCTGTCCTGCAGGCTGGTCTTCAGTTCCTCAAAATCACTGGGTCTGATAAAGCCCTCACCCGTCACAACCAGTCTCTCTTTGTAGGTGATGTGGGAAGGGATACCGCTGATGGCTCGGGTGTTATGGGTAATGATCTCCCCTTCGTCACCATCGCCACGGGTAGCCGTCTCCAGAAGTTCTCCATTCTCATAGGTCAACTTTACAGTCAAGCCATCCAGTTTGAGCATCAGCATCACCTGCTGCTCACCCATGAAATTCAGAAGATCCATACTGCTCTTAGTCTTATCCAAAGACAGCAGCGGGATCTCATGTCTGGTTTTCTCCAGCCTGCTCACCGCAGGATAGCCTACTGTCTGGGTTGGCGAATTTGCCATTTGGATTCCCGTTTCCTGTTCCAGCTCTTTCAACTCGTCAAAGAGTCTGTCATAGACCTCATCTGACACGCTGGGAGCGTTGCGGTTATAATACTCATCCCGATAGCGGTTGAGCCGGTCATTCAATTCCCTCTGCTTTTCAAAAATATTCCGTTCCATTATGCTGCCTCCTTTTCAAGTACCCGGAAGGACATAACCAGTTCTTCTTCCGTATGCTTCTGTTCACTGTCGAAAACACTGCAAACACCGTCTGCAAACTGCCAGTGGGCGGCTCTGCCCCACCAAAGGATCGGGCCGCGGCCGCCGTTGCCTCTGTTGGCAGACGCATCCGGCTGATTCGCTACGGTACTATAAAAGCCCTGCGTGTTTACCAGCGTAATGTTCCGTATCTGCCCAATACACTCCGGCCGACAGTGATCCAATATCTCCAACTGTGTCCCTTCCCGAAGTGTCCTGCGCAGCTGATTCAGATTTTTGATCATGCGATTTTCTCCTTTCCCCGCCCCACAGGGCAATCCTGCTGTGCGGTATGAAGCCCATTTCTGCCGGCTGCATACCTGCCAAAATTCAATTCATGGACAATACGCTGAATGGCGTCATCATCATTCCACGCTGCGTGAAGCGTATTCCGCTCTGGCCCGGCTCCCACATGGACACATACCTTTTCACTGCCAACCTGCAGCAGCACATCCTGTCGCCTGGCGCAAACCACTGCCAGATTTCCAATTTGTTTCATGCTCTGCTCCTTCCTTCTTCATCAATGACCGGACGCCCTCAAGGACGCCCGGCCATTCTCATTTTGTCACGCTGCAGCAGCCAATACCGGAGACTGGATGCTATCCGTGTTTTCCATCAGGTCTGCCATCAGCACATCCGCCAAAAGCCTTCCTGCCAAATGACCGGTATGGATGATGACACGATCCTTCTTCAACTGGATAAATTCCTTCTCACGAAGAATCCGGCTTTCCGCAGCCAGCGCCTTGTCGCTTTCTGTCAGCCTGGCAGTAATCACCCGCTGCCACTTCTGCAGAAACTCGGTCGCCTGCTCAATGTCCTTCTTCTGCCGGTCATATTCCGTCCGTTTCTGCCTCACTGTTCCATCCGGCTCCACTTCCAGCGTGTAATAGGCATGGAAAGGATCAGCCGTTTTACGCAGAAACACCACAAAGCTTTCTCGCCGCTCAATCCGGTCCCAGTAGCGGTCACTGCTGCCTGCACAGTGATGGAGCGCACGCCCCTCGGTAATAATGTCCAGAATACCGTCTGGCACCACTACCATGTAATCCGCATCGGCGTACTCATATTTCGCTTTGATTTCCTGACAGATGGCATTAACATGGGGGAATTTCTCCTCCATCTCCTCGGCCTGCAGTTCAATATCCTTCTCCTGACATTTGAGCACCAGATCATCGTGGCGCCGCCGCAGTTTTCTGGTGCGATATACGATCTCATCATATACATTCATGTGCAATTTCTTTGCCATGGAAAGATAATCCTCCCAGGTACGCAGTACCTCATGGCTGTTTCGCCGGAAGGATGGCATCTGACGCCGTACATAGTTATAGACCTGCACCATGCTCATGCGGTCAGCAATGAACTGGACATCCCCAGGCTCAATATCCTGCTGACACATCCACAAAAGGACATTATCCGGGATTTCCCTGCCGATGCCCTTTTCATATTGCAGCCACCGCAGCAGATCACAGCCTCCATTATGGAGTCGAAGTCGCTGAAACCTCCTGCTGTCAAGGCCCAGAGCTTTAATCAGACTCCCGGCACTATGGTTTTTGATTAGTTCGCTGACTGTTCCGCAGGAACTGAAACATTCCTTGGTAAGCTTCGGCAGGTTCACCTTGCTGATCTGTTCCATTTGAGGTATCCGTTCGAGCACAGCCAGATATTTTTCCGGATCAACGCTTTTCTGCTTCCGAATCCAGTTGACGAGCCCTGTGCATCGAAGTTCCTGCTGTTCCAAAGTTGGCAGTGTTTTGCCATAAACCCGTCCATCATGCGAACCAGACCAACTATAAGAACAGGGGCTTCCGGAAATCCAGCGCATATTTCGCTGTTTATACAGACCCCAATAGTAGGTTCTTGGTTTTCTTTCCCGGTCATAAATCGTGCGCCGGATTTCCTGACAATAAAGCTTGGAGTTTGGAAGGCTTTCTTTCCCATATGTCCGGTCAGCCTGAAATTCACGAACTACAAAGCCGTCTTTGCATCGCTGGATCAGGTAGGCAAAATGTTTTTCTGTCTGCATATACCCCGCTCGTCCATAGGCTTTGAATACTACCGGATGCCGGCAGCAAATACAGCGGCCCTGTTGATTGTGATGGGGATGTACTTTGATCGGCACTTCCTTTTCGCAGTAGGTACAGTAACCTGTTTTGGCGCCGCCCTTTTTATAGTGGTAGTAAATGTAATTTTGCCGAATGGCAACCTTATCCACCCAGCGGCTCCAGTCCTTTGGAAGCTCCGGCACCTGTTCCATATCCTTATCCCATGGGTCAGTTTCCCGCCGGTGCCGCTGTTCGAGCTGTTCATCACGCACATCCCGCTGAAACTGCCGGATTGCCTCTACCGCTTTTTTATTGATGTTCAGATATGCCTGTATAGATGTCTCATCTTCATCACTAATCCAGTAGGCTTTGGTATACCAGTATTGCCGCTTCCAGTCCAGTCTGTCCAGCTTGGATTCGCTCCATTTCTGTATCAGGCTGTTATAGGTAATAAACTGCCGATTTTCTTTATCCAGATACACTTCATAGGCCGGATTACTCCCATCCAGGCGAAGATGCTCCGGGAAAAAGAAAGCCACCTTCAATATCCCATCCTGTTTGATACATCTTAGATAGGTATAATACTCACAGACTTCCCGAACATATCCGTAGTCAGTTTTTTCCTTTCTTGGCAGGTCTGAAGTCGCGATTTGCTTCATTTCATCCGTCGCTGTCAGCTTGGGAAGTGCCATCAGGGCTCTTTTTTTCATCTCAATTCACCATCCTCTTTGTCAAATCTACGCTATACCACACATCAGGCAGTAATGTAACGCCGTCAATCCGGCCCACTGCAACCTGTACGATACTTTCCGAATCCGGTGCTTCCTTCGCAAAAGCAAGGATGTCTCCCAGTCTGCCGGTGGCAACGGGGTCTTTACCCCGTACCACCGCATAGCCGCAGTTCGCCATTGCCCGGTTGGCTGCCACATGGGAGCTCCACACCCTGCGCGGATGATCTGCCATGTAGGCCAAACCATGTAAAAACAGCTCCTCTTTGGTGAGCCGCTTAATCACAGTCAGCTCCGTACAGGCGATTTTGGAGTCATGCTCATCTTCATCGATGTCGCCGCCGGCGTTGACAATATAATATTCCGAATGCTCCAGGCTGGAATAATAACTAAGGCAGTCCAGCGGGTCTTCCGCGCAGTGAAATCCATTTTCCCTGCAATTTGCTTTTTCAGTCGTATTGAGCCCCATCACAAACTGATAGCCACGGCATATCAGCCCGGGGCGAAAACCCTTATAAGCAATCATTCTTCATTTTTCCTCCTTTGCCGGCTCAGCCTGCCTTTGCCATCCCAAAATCCAGCAGCGACATCTGCCCATCCTGAGAAGGCTTTTTTTCCTCCTGCTTGGGTGCCGCCTTGGGTTCCGTCTTTTTCTTCTCTGTCACCTTCTTGGGTTTGCTCTTTGCAGAGGACTTCCCAGCATACGGCTTGGGAACAAACTTCTCCTCATCCTCATGGTCTTCCTTGGCATCAGGGTCACGGAAATAATCTTCTGCCCACTGATAGCACATATCATCCGGCACATCGCAGCCATATGTCTGCTGTCCGGGACCAGGGCGGGTTCCGCTTGCTTTTAGTTCATCCTGCACATAATCCCATGCCTTTCGGTTGATGTACTGGAAACAGCGGATCATGTTCTTTTTCGGATGCATCGTCAGACGGGCAAACGCCGTATCTTCCATACAGAGCATCTGGATATGCTCGGACACACATTCCTTCATATTTCGCCGTGTCAGTTTTTCCACATCGGTACTCACCCTCTGGGTAGAGGCCGCGATTACTTCTTCATCACTCATCGCTTCCAGACGGGCGATCTGCTCCTGCTCCGCGGCTTTCTTCGCCTGCTGTTTGGCGTCAAATTCCGCTTTGCGCTGGGCTTCAGCCGCCTCATGCTCCGCACGCTTTTTTTCTTCATCTTCTGCGGCGGGCGGTTGTGCCGAATTCCCCTCCTCAGCAGACTTCTCTTCCCCATCAGACGCTACTTCATCCACAGGTTCTTCCTCTGCATCAGCCGAAGCAGTCTCACCGGCAGGAACCGAAGCAGCCGATACCGTGACAGCGTCTGTACCTACAGGCGGCACAGGCAAAGATTCCATCTCCTCCAGCTCAAAGGCTTCATCATCCTCAAAGGCTGCAGACGAATCGAACATACTGTTTTGCTGCTCCATTGCTATTTCTGAAAAAACACCCATTGTAAAATCTCCTTTCGCAAAAAATGGCATGGAGCAGGCCGTTATGACCCTTTCCATGCCATTGTGTGTTGCTCACAGCACATATAAAAGTGTGCTGAAGCTGTCAAAACAGTAGCAGACCACGCCAGTATACTGCCTTGACCATTCCTTGATTTTGTCCTGCACCTCCTGCGCAGTCTTTTGATTGCTCATATTCCAGGGTGGAGGTACCGTTACGGTAAAGTAGCCATTCTCCAGACAACTTCTGACATCTACCGGAAGATTGGAACACTGCTCATACAGTGCTGTAATCTGGCTTTTCTTCTTTTCTGCAATACGCATCTGACCCCTATCCCTTCATTCCTGTTTTTGAGCAGGCTCCGGAAGTCTTTTACACAAGAATGGGGAGAAGCGTACCGGCGCAAAATCCCGGCAGTCATTCACATAGAAGTATGTGCGTTTGCCTTGGCAGTCCAGTTCCACCACATCAGATGGAGCCAACGGACGACCTCTGTAATCTTCCGGCAAATGCTCATTAAAGTCCAGGAACAGGCGCCCCAGCACTTCCATGTCATTCTGCCCCTTTGGGCAACAGACCTCTGCGCTCCATACCGTCTGATAGGCGGCGGCAGGCGGCTGTTCATATCCAGCCTTATGTAGCGCATCCAGTCGCTTGAATGCGAATGGTACTGTCTGTGTCTCACTTAGGCAAAGCTGGTAAATGCAAAACCTCCGGAAAACTCTCTGGCTGTCCAGAATATCCTTCAGCGCCCGATTGCCCTGAGCAAGAAATATCTGATACTCTTCCTTTGTAAGCCCCAGATACTCTGTCAGGTCCAAATCTTTCTCCGCTCTGGTGTGCCAAAGCTCGACGCAGCCATCTATATAGGTAAAGTCACACTTACCGCACAGATATTGCTGCTTAAAATTCATTCTCTGCACCTCCTTTTCCTTCTGTTCTTTCTCCCGAAGGGCAAGCTGCCAATCATCAAACCCTTTATAATTCGGATTCCAGGTCAGCTGACGACATGCCATTCCATTTTTCCGGGCCATCAGATAGATCTTAGATGCCCCGTTGGAGGTCATTTGGTTACTGTACTTATCCATATCATGAGCCTCAATGATCTCCTCAGTGCCATTCTGTGCCAGCAGTGCAAACAGCGTATCCAACTGGCTTGTGTTGTTTGCGCCGGCAATCGCCGCAAAAGTCCGGTTTGTCAGGCAGTGCGAGATGTCTGCTTTCAGCAGTCCCTCAATGACATAGACCACCCGAGCAGATGGATTGCCGATAAAATGTACCGGGCTCCCGGATGTGACACCCATATTTTTGGACGAGGACGAAAACCAGATGTATTTGGCTCCTGACTTATCCGGTGGATCATCTTTTTGCTTGAGCGGACTATCCAAAAGTATCTGCAGGCCATGTATCATACCGTCGTATCCCACAGCCGGAATCAAAATCCCTGCGTTTTTTCGGTAGAAGTTCATGGTCCAGCGCCCGCTGTCATCCAGATAAAAGCCGGGCACCCCCTCCACCTTGCATCCCTGTTTCATCAGCCGCTCGGTAATGGAGCGGCAAAGGAATGGGGGTGGAGTACTCTTGAACCCAATCCGGTCGATCTGTTCATCCGACAGTCCCCGTTTTGGGGAGTGCAGATGGTTGCGGTGGGCAGGCTGAAGAGGCAGCATAGCGAGCAGCAGCGAAAGCGTTTGATGAATTTCCTGTCCGCTGGCCCGTTCTGCTTGCTGCACTGTTTTTAGTTCGCCCCTCCTCTCATATCCCGCAAGGTCGGTCTGAGTCCCCGAAACCGGGGACCCAGTGCCAGCCTGCTGGTTTCCTGCCATCTCATATCCAGAGTTCGGCCGTTCCCTGTGAAAATCGTTGCACAGGGCTTCTCCTATTTCCCAATACGCATCGGATGTAGTCGTATTGTTTAGCCGCGCATAAAGCGCAAGCATACCGCCATGCTCATCACAATAATTGCACCGCCAGACATTTTTGACGAAATTCACATTCATCTTACCGCGGCGGTCACCACAAAACGGGCAATCCACATATACACTGTTTGCCTGTCGGCGTCTGATTCGTAGATGTAGAAGTTCCACTACATCCATAATACCGAACGGAAAATCTCCTGGATATGAGTCCATCTGTTCTCCCTCCCTTCTTGGCCCCATAGATGGGGCTGCTTATCATCCGGCTTTCTGTGCGGCCATACCATCGAGCATGATCTGCGCCGCAGCACGAACGATATTGTTGGTGCTCTTGTTGCCGGGGGTGAGGTAGAATTTCAGACTCACCGGACGCTCCTTGGCAACTGTTGCCATGGTCTTTCCTTTGCTCAGACCGCTATCCACCACCACATTCTGCGCTTCTTCAAAGGTCATTACCTTCAAGATGTCTTCTACCGGAGTGCTCTCCGTATAAGAAGGCGCCATAGGCTGATCGGGTGCTTCCTGTTGGACAACAGGCGCCACAGGCAGTTCTTCCGGTTCATCCGATTGGAATACGGAGGCGGTCGGCTGCTCAGACACATCATCCTGTTTTGGACTGCTATCCAATGTAACCTCGCGGCTCGGTACCGGCAGCTCCATATTGGGAGCATTCTCCTCTACCTTGCCGGCAGGCAGTGTATCCATATTCTCCTTCTCTTCTGCAACCATCTGTTGGACAACTGGCTGTACCGGAGAAACCGGGGACTGTTCATTCTGAACCGGCTTTGCCGCAGGTTTCTGAATAGGCGCCGGACGAGCAGGCGTATTACGGCCCTCTACGGCGTTCTGAGGCGCTCTTTCCGGCCGGGCATGAACTTCCCCACCAGATTGCCGCAGCGCCGCTCCAGGGGCTTCTACGGGCCTCTTCGCCGCATTTGGCATCGGTTGCCGGATAGGAGCCGTCCCGGAAAGCGGAATACTGCTTCCAAACACCTTGCCCGTACTGTCAACAGCAACATCGGCAAACTGCAGACCGAAACCGGCATCCGACAGCGCAGCACTCAATGCCTCATCCTGGGCAGCCTGTACATAGTCAGTACCTTCTTCTGCACTATGCTGCGAGATGTAACTGCTGATGGGCTCTGCATCACTGCGGTCCAGATAGACTCTGGCCTCCATAATCGCAAGCTGTTCCGTGATTCGCAGGGTAGTCAGTTTCATGCGGCCCTGTGGGTGACGCAGACGGAACCACAGTTTCTGATAAGGCAATTCCAACTGCAGCATTTCCTCATTGGTCTTTCTGGATACCTTATGGCGCAGAAATTTGAGCGGGTCAAAGCCCGGCACCTTGTTCAGTTCTGCCACTGCCGGAATTGTTTTGTACATCATAGGCATCGGATTACTTTTTTCGTTCATGTTGGAAACTCCTTTCTGACATAAAAATAGGAGACGCCAAGTGCTATTTCTGCATCTGACCTCTCTTTTTTAACTTGCGTTCTTTAATTGTTCTTCCAACGCAGCCGGAATGGGGATACCGGCTTTCTTTGCGTAGGCTTTGAAATACATCTGAATACGCATACCCAGCAGCGTATTCCGCTTGCCGATCTCATTACGATGGATTGCCATAAACAATACCTGTTTCTGCCCAATCAGAACCACCCGCTTTTTGGCACGCGTGATTCCGGTGTAGAGCAGATTACGGTACATCATGATGGTGTGCGCTTTGAGCAGCGGCATAATAACGGTCTCATACTCAGAGCCCATAGCCTTGTGGATCGTAGTAGCATAAGCCAGATCCACATTGCTCAAATCATCTACGCCGTATTCCAGTGTTCTGCCAGCGCCAAAATCCATGCCGATTTTTTTACCCTGGTCAGTGTCCTTAATATACCGGATGAAGCCCAGATCTCCATTAGAGACCTTTTCTGTGTTCTTGGTCTGCATGATGCGGTCATTGACCCGGAATATCCTGGGGCCAAACTTGATTTCTTCCTCCGCAGAGCGGAATGGGTTGACCAATTCACGAATGGTTTCATTCAGCTGTTCCGACGATGCGGCGCCTTCTGAACGGAAAGGTGAAAGAATCTGCACATTCTCAATGCCACTCTCCTGTATCTCCAAACAATACCGTTCTGTAATCTTTTCAGCGGTGTCTTCCTGACTATCACCAGACACGAAAACAAAGTCCGGTCCATAAAACAGTTTGGTATTGCCCTCGTTGATAAATTTGGCGTTATAGGCAATCAGACTGTCCTTCGACTGACGGAAAATCTGATCCAGCACCGTTACCGGGACGATTTGGGTCTCGATGATCTCACGAAACACATTTCCGGCTCCTACGCTCGGAAGCTGATCTGGGTCGCCTACCAGTACGATTCTGGCATTTGCCTTCATGCGCTCAAAGAATTTCTCGGCAAGCCACATATCCACCATGGAAAACTCATCCACAATGATTAAATCGGCCGACAGTGGCTCTGACTTTCTGTTCCGGCTACCCTCATCCTCTTCACTGGTCAGTCCCAGACCACTGTGTAATGTTCGGGCATCCTCAAAGCCGGTACTCTCCGACATCCTGCGGCTTGCCCGACCGGTAGGCGCCATAAGAGCAATTTTGCCATCAGGGTGCAGCCGCCGGTAAACCTCAAGTATCGTCCGCAGCACTGTTGTTTTACCAGTACCAGGAGAACCCGTAATCACTGACAAGCCATGCCTAAATGCAGCATAGACCGCAGCCTCCTGCTGTGCAGACAGGCGCAGTCCCATTTCAACCTTGACCTGTTCCAGCACCGGCGCAATATGCTCTACTGGCATCTGGGTGACCAGACGCTGGGCGATCCGGCGCGCCGTTTCATCCTCTTGGGCAAACACTCTGGGAAGATAGATATTATCCTTCACGGAAACGATTGCTCCATTCAGGATCATTTCCTGCATCATATCCCTGACTTCCTGCTGATGCAGGCGAAGCTCCGGTACAGGTATCTTCTCATTGAGCAGTTTCAGCGCTGATTTCTCCAGTTCTTCAGAACTGATGTACAGATGGCCTCGTTTACTCTTGCCCTCATCCAGCGCACAAAAGACAGCCCCTTTGATACGCATGGGGTCATGGAGATCGCCCCCGCTCTTTTGTACGATTGCATCTACCCGCCGAAATCCAAAGCCGGAGATCTGGCAAAGCTCAAATGGGCTCTTTTCCAAAATCTCTACGCTGGTCGGGCCGAAATATTGATATATTTTCAATGCCGTCTTGGGAGTAATCTTAAACGGTGCCAGCAAGGTCATAATTCCTTGGAGCATACGGTTTTCTGCATAAGAAGCTTTGATGTCCTCCAATTTATTTTCCGTAATGCCCCGGATCTCCAACAACCGCTCCGGCTGGTGTTCCAGAATATCCAATGTGTCCACACCGAACCGCTCCACAATGTCTGCGGCAGTTTTGGGACCAATCCCTTTGATAAGCCCGGAGGCAAGGTAGCCCTCTACGCCGTTTTTTGTTCTGGGCACAATTTCACGCCACTGCTCCACCTGGAGCTGGACACCATACTTGCCTTTTGCCCATTCACCATCCAGTTCCAACTCTACCGCATCTGTCCGTGGAATCTCATACCCCACAGCTGTAAAGCGGATCAAATGGTCTTTGTACCGCCTGTTTGACCTGGCCTCAGCTGGCACACTCTGGTCTGCGGTTTTTACACTGATGATACAAAACTTATTGGCAGGATTATAAAAAATCGTCCCGTCGTAGGTACCAATACAATTCATCCTTTTTCACCTCACTAAGCGGCCTCCATAATCGAGGCTCTAACACTGAACCGTCTGGATTCGGATACTGTAACAAACTGCTCGTAAATATCCGGATGCTCCAGTTTCAACCGAAGCAGGTTATCCTTGTCGATGACGGACTTGCGAACAGGGGTATAGGTAACCGTATAGTTCACTCCCTCCTGCTCACAGACTGCAGTGCAGCTGGTACCCATTTCCGCAATCAACAGCGCCTTCAGACGCTGAATATCCTTGTCGATTTCTTTGGAGTACACCTCTGCATTTTTCTTTTCATCCAGAAGCCGCAAATACTGCATAAGTTTTGCAGTCATATCCAGATCGAGTGCAACGGCCGGGGCATTTTTATCTGCCGGGCCAAAGTGTTTGCGTGCGCTCTCAATAATCAAGGCCCCACTTTCTGTATAGGGCGGCGGCACATGGCGCTGGACATGGTTTTCCCAGAAATACTGCTCCAAAAAGACCATCTCAGCCTCATACTCGAAATCACGCTTGACCTCCCGGATAATAACTTCCTCCTCGTTGTTACCATACAGGCAGCAAAAGAAACATCGGTCAAGATCCGTTACTGCCATATAATGACGCCCCTGAGATTCATAGTAGACTGGAACAGTCTCCTTCCCATTCATCCACCAGTTATCTCTGGCATTATAGTTTGTGGTCTTGATCTCAAGGATCGCTGTGGTGCCATCCGGCAGTTCCACAAAGTAGTCCACATCAGCCAGCATCCAAGGATACTGTGGGTGCTGGAACATCTTTTTGATTTGGTAGACCCGATATCCGGTTTTCCGCTCGAATATCTTTGCTACCAGAGGCTCCAGCAAATGCCCCATTTCCATGGCAACCCAGTTGCCCTCATCATCTTCCACTGACGCTATGTTCAGTTTGTCGTAGTACAGATCCCTGGCTGTCCGGAATGGAGAAGTGCCAAAGATTGCTGATACATCGCTGCCGCCGATTCCACGGCGCCGGTAATCCAGCCAGTCTTCTTCTGAAAGATCTGCCGTTTCTACCAGCACCAGCGGTTCATGCCGCTTTCGTTCAGCACTATTGCTGCCAGACATATCAAATCCCCCTTCGTGATCTTCGGGGCAAAATAACTGCCCTCGCCATTGGTGCAACATTTTGGGGCCGGAGCGAAGATACTGCCTGTCTCTTCATCTTCCAGTCCGTGGAGTGTGCCGGCTTGACCCGCCGACCATTCTGCTTTCTTTTCTGCTTCACATTCATGTACATGACCTGCCTTTCTCAGTTTTGATTTATCCTTAAAGCCCTTTCAGGCTTACAGGCAATAAAAAAGCGAGAATGACAGACGGCATAAAGCCTGGCGTCCATAGTTGCCTATGAACCGATGTCATTCTCGCAATGGTGGGTAAATCCCGTAAAATAAAAAAAGCCAGCAATATACCGGCCTGAAAAGGCGCAGTGATACTACTGACACAAGTACAAAATTAACAGCGTGTGCAATGCAGTCATTACTCCGCAACACAAGCCCTAAAGCCTATGTACCCTGACGGGCAACGCACAAAAATCAATTACATTGCAATTCTAACACAATATATAGTGCTTGTCAATTCAAACATTCTATATATTGATTTTGGATTTTCTTTAAATTTTCTTTCCTCTTTGCAGAAGTTCTTTCTTCCCCGCCTATTTATAGGATGTATCGGATCATTTGGTAATACCGGATGATCCCTACGCTCTTTTAGTACCTTGACAAGTTCATAACCTCTATGGGGAGTTATACAGGAATTCTGGACAGTGTGCGATGACCACAGAAGCGCGCCCATAATCGAAGTGTTGCACAGCAGCAGCCTGAAATACACGGCAGAACCGTTCTGGCGTAGGAAATGGCCCCATTAGAGTTCTTTTGTTATTTCAATACTTCCTGACCTCAAGACCGTTTTCATTGTTTTTGTTGAAAACCTTCTTCTACAAATCGTAAGGGATCATTGTAATCGAAAAAAGGAGGACGATTATGGAGAAAAGAAAACCGAATGACCTACCGCCGGAGCAGTGCTTGGCTGTTGATACCGATACCCTTTGCAAACTGTTGTGCTGTGGAAGGCACACTGCAGTACAGATTGGGGATCTTGCCAATGCACGCATTACCATGAACACCCGTGTCCTATGGAGTGTCCAGCGTATCAAAGAATATCTTTATGATATTTCCGGCTAAATAACCATGCCAGTAAGGCGCACTACACTTTTATAATCAGGAGGTACCAGTAATGGCAAAAGTGAGAAAAGACAACAAAGGACGAAATCTTCGGCCCGGAGAAACACAACGGGCAGATGGCAGCTATATGTATGTCTACAAATTAGGCACTAAAAAGAAATATCTCTACGACTCCGATCTCGCAAGTCTTCGTGTCAAAGAAAAGCAGATCAACAAAGATAAGGATGATGGCATCCGTACTCAGGAAGCCATGAAGCTTACCCTGAATGATATGTTCAAGGTCTACATGAATAACAACATCAAACTGAAGCCCTCTACCAGAGCAAATTATCTTTACCTGTGGGACTTCTATGTGAAAGAAGAGCCTTTCGCTAACATGCCTCTTCCACAAATCCACAGAAGTGATATTCTCGCGTTTTATACCAAACTGCTGAAACACGGCTTTGCTATCAACTCACTGGAGAGCATCAACACCATTGTTCACCCTACGCTTGAAATGGCCGTGGACGACGATTACATCCGCAAAAATCCCAGCAAGGGCATTTACCGCAAGCTCAAGACGGATGGCAGCGCTCCAAAGCCTAAACGGCGGATCGCACTCACTAAAACGCAACAGCAGAATTTCCTGCGTTTTATTGCCAAGTCCCCTACATACAGCCATTGGCTCCCCATCATGACTGTGCTCCTTGGAACAGGAATGCGTGTAGCAGAATGTACCGGCATTACCAAAAGCGATATTAACTTGAGCGAAAACACAATCTCCGTCAACCACAACTTAATCTACCGGGTCATTGACGGAAAAGCCGGATTTCACATTACCACTCCCAAAACTGAGAGCGGTACACGAATTATCCCTATCCTCTATCCAGAGGTGGCCGAGCAGCTTCGCCTCCAGATTGAAACCATCGACGCATTGTATCCAGACGATCAACTGGTGTTAGGAGGAGTTCACGGTTTTGTTTTCCGCAACAGAACCGGCTCATTCATGAGCGCCCACAATATCAATCGGGCGATTGAGAGAATCAGCGTAACTTACAACATGGAGGAAATGGATCAGGCTGAACTGGAAGACCGTGAACCGGATCTGCTCCCTCATTTTAGTGTTCACAACTTGCGGCACACCTTCTGTACCCGGCTCTGCGAAAGCACCAACGATGTTAAATTCATTCAGCAAGTCATGGGGCATGCCGATTTCTCTACTACAATGGACATCTACACCCATATCACACAAGAGAATATGCAGGAGAAGGCAAAAAACATTAGTGTGAACATGAAGCTGATGTAAAAAGAAAGGCGAATCTGCATTTTATAAGCAGATCCGCCTTTCATATTGCTTCATCCGGTTTCGTAGGGTCTCGCGCAAAAGTTGTAGAAAAGTTGTAGTAACGCGATTTTTTGTAGTAAATGACCTCTTTAGTACAGCTTTGCTCCTGCCGGAATACTGTCATCCAGCATCAAAAGATTTAAGCCTTCCCGTCCGTCATACTCGTACACTGCAGAAATCAGCATACCCTCGGAATCAATACCCATCATCTTTCTCGGCGGCAGGTTTGTGATTGCCACACAGGTCTTACCAACCAGCTCTTCCGGCTCGTAATACTCGTGAATACCGCTTAAAATGGTGCGTTTCCGGTCTGTTCCGTCATTCAGTGTGAATTTCAAGAGCTTCTTGGACTTCGGCACTGCCTCACAGGCTTCGATCTTAACCACTCTGAAATCAGACTTGCTGAATGTCTCAAAGTCTACATCATCTGCAAACAAAGGCTCGATTTTCACCTTGGAAAGATCAATCTGTACGCTTGGCGCGGACACAGTTGCATCCTCTGCAGAACCATTTACCGCTGCTTTTTCGGCTTTGTTTTCAGCCCGCTTTGGTTCCAGGGTCTTCATTGTCGGGACGAAAGCAACCATCTTTTCAATCCGTCCTAAACCTCCTCATATCTCATAACAGGTCTAAACAGCGTTTCTTCCGGAATCGCTATATCCCTATAAATTCGTGCTGTTTTTCGGTGGATTGGAGTACAAATTGGTGTAAATGGTGTATAAGCTTTTTATCATCGTCTCCGAAATATTCCTTACTCGTCTGACACTTTATTATACTCGCTTTTGAAATATGAGTCAAGACCTTCAAATTCGGACTGCCGAAGCTCCTTCGTTACATCGGTATAGATATTAAGCGTTGTTGAAATATCCTTATGACCAAGCGTGTCTTGAATGACCTTGACATTCACGCCCGCTTCGCACATTCTCGTCGTAAATGTATGTCTTAATGAATGGCAGCTAAAATGCGGAAGCAGCACTTCGGGATTTTCGTTCTTCAAAAACTGCTCATCATTACAGTCACGAATTATGCGGCGGATTGCTTTATTGAGCGTTCCCTGATGTTGTGGATTGCCGAAGCGATTGATAAAAATGAAATCTGTGTATCCGTCAATGGTAGCGGTACAATGAAGATCGAGCAGCTCCTGCCTTTCCTTTTCCATTATAATTGCCTCTTTCACAAAACTGAGCATTGGCACTTTTCTTTTTCCAGCCGGAGTTTTCGGCGTATTGACATTAAAATAGCAGCCTTTTTTGCTTCCATCGGTGCGGTGGTCATAGTAAACCAAAGTATGATTTACATCAATAACACCGTTCTCAAGATCGACATCACACCATCTTAATCCGGTAAGTTCTCCGACTCGAAGCCCTGTTCCTACCAAAACCGCAAAGATTGGATACCAATATTGTGCGGCGGGAGTATTTTTCAAATAGCTTAAAAGCAACTCCTGTTCGGGACGGGTTAAAGCTCTGCGCTTTTCTGTCTTAAAGCAATGTGCTTGCTTCAACTCTAAGTACATTATCTGACGGATTATTCCTTATGTAATCATCGTCAACAGCCATATCCAAAATCTGATGTAAAACCGTATGGATACTGTCAATGGTCGAAGGTTTTAACTGGCGCTCGTCTGTAAGGTAATTATAAAACCTCTTTATGTCTGTTTTTTTCAACGATGAAACTGTCTTTGAGCCTATTTGATGACGGACAAAGGTTTCATACATATATTTATAATTCTCAAAGGTGTTGTTCTTCAGCCCTCGCTTCAGCTCCTTCCAAAGCTCATAGACCTCGTTGACCGTCGTATATCGGGCTTCGGTTTTAATGCCATCGCTCTTATCCTTTTTAATCTGTTCTTCCTTATAGCGCAATTCATCAAGCGTCTTGGCATATACGCAAAACCTCTTATGATTACTGTCAGTCCACCGGAATTGATAAGTTCCGTCAGCCCTTTGCGATTCGCCTGTCCGAAGCACGGCTCTCGACTTGTCTTTTCTTTTTGTTCTCGGCATAATTCTCTCTCCTCCTATATGCGAAACTGCTTATCAAGATAATCAATGAACGCTTCTCGGATCACACAGATTTGTGTGCCGTTATTTACCGTGAAAGGACAATTCCCTTGTGAAATGATTTGGCGGATTTTTGCCCTTCCGATTCCGGTGTATGCGGCAGCTTCTTCAACGGTTAAAATCGTTTTCGTCCAAAACGGTGTGTTTTCCGACCTCTTTTGGAGTTCACTTCTGTAAGCTAAAATTTTTTCGTCCATACAACCTCCATCATATTGAATACATTTGCTCAATGTATTCATCAAAAATCCTGCGCTTAATCATTCTCCGATTGCCTACCCACAGTACAAACGGACAATCGGCAAGGCTCGTCATTTCATAAAGCTTATCCCTGCCTATTCCCGTATACTCTGCCGCTTCTTCTATCGTCAAATAAGGTTTTACCCAAATTGGAACAGCAGCTACACGCCTGTTGGAACTGCCTGTTTCAGTCAGTTTATTATCCATTAGCTTGTCCTCCTCTCAGACGGAATATTGTGTTTCGAGATAATCCTCGAATTGTTTTCTTTTAATCAACCGCTTTGTTCCATTCCATAGGACAAAGGGACAGTTTTTTTGATTTGAAATTTCTTTAATTTTAGATACGCCTATTCCTGAGTATTCGGCGGCTTCTTCCACCGTTAAATTCATTTTCTTCCACAACGGGACTCTCGACATATCCGGATCGTTCTTTTTGTTGAGCATATTGCTGTACCTCCTTGCTTTTGGTAGTTACAGCATAGCCAATGTCCTGCGATAAGCCAATTATGCGAATCGGCTCATCGCAGGCTTGACTTTTTCATTAAATTGAGTATTGCCGCTCTATATACTCATCAAAAACTTTTCGCTTAATCATTCTCCGGCTACCTATCCATAAGACAAATGGGCAATCCTCACTTTCTGTCATCTCATAAAGTTTCGCCATTCCAATACCGGAATAGGCTGCGGCTTCTTCAATCGACAGATTTGCCTTGCACCATATAGGAATGTCAAACTTCCGTTTCCTTTCCCTGTTTTGCGACATCCCTATACCCCTTTCCCTTTGAAAGAGGTGCGTTTGTCATAAACGATATAATCCCAACCTCTATCATTGCACTTATCACAAGTGCCTTTACTTTTAGCGAAAGGATCAAGGCGTCTGACAACATAGTTCGGATTGCGAAAATAGTCGTTTAAGCATTTCGGACACAGGCAGCGAATGTCGCCGATCCTGTCAGTGTTGTAAAGCCATAGACCAAATGTTTTTTTCAAGGCTGCGTTAATCTGTCTCCAAAGGCGCTCATCATCAACAAAGCCAATATACTCTGTCAAATCATCTTTATTCACAGTCTGTATTTGCTCAAGCAACACCATTGAAGGCTTCATCAGACCAAAACCCTCGCCTAAAATAATGTGGGACGGCAAATACCTCTTTTTTATTACACTCGTAATGGACGCAACAATAACAGTAGGCGCATTCGCATTGAAATTGTCTGCCTGAATTACCAGCACAGGTCTTACACCTGATTGGATAGAGCCGATTCTTGTGCCAAAATCGTAGGAAAATATATCTCCACGCCTGATTTCTGTTTTCTTCATTTTATGTATAACCTCTCTGTTCATTGAGTTTTGAAAGCGCATTTCATATCCGGAATAGAAATACCCCTTCACTCATTTGGACAAAGGGGTGCGAAATGCACACCCAAAATCAGAGGTTTTCATAAAATTTTTTGAAATTATTTATTGCGGCAGCGATTGACTTGTCTACGGAGCTATAATTTATGCCCTCCTCTTTCGCAATTTTCCTTGAACTAATCCCAAGCAAAACGGATTTAAGAAGGCGCTCCCTTTGAACAGGTTGCAGCATACTTAACGCTTGTATTACCTTAGAAAGTTCTAATTGTCGTAGCTTTTCTTTTTCTTCCTCGATCTGTTCCTCCTCCGCTTTATCAAACGGATCAATAAATGGGGCGATAGATTTCGGATGGAACTGCTCAAAAATATCATCTTCATAACCGTATACATCTATCGTCCTTTTGCTGCGCTTTTCATATTTATCATTATTTCTATGTGATTCACTAATCACTTCTCCCTGTGCCATTGACAGAAGTATAAAAGGCGTATACCTGCTGATGACATCAGGGTACTTATCCCACAATGCTTCTTCGGACAGCTCCGTTATAATTGCCCATTTTTCCATTCCAGTGAAACCACTATACTCATACCGAAGGTTGATGAGTTTACAATCCTGTGCAAATAATTCTTCCTGCTTGTTTACTGTAAGTTTTTTCATTTCCGTAATCTCCTTAAATTTGGAATTTTTGATATATAAGGTCACAATCAAAAACTCCGGAGATCACGGATACCTACATACAAACGCCTGCCATACTGTGATAGACATAAAGCTCCCTTTCCGCTTGACAAAAGCGAAAAGGGCTGCACAAAAAAAGCAGCTATAACATTCAAGCCCGAAGGCTGAAAGCTATAACTGCTTCTTCAAAACACATATTCAATTCGTTTTGCCTAAGCTGCTGTATTGCCGCCTAAAAGATATTCAACCAGCATTTGAAAATCAAGAAAAATTCTCAAAGCTTTAGGCATACTAATTGTAACAGATTTGCTTTTTCGTATCATCGGCAAAACTGCGCCAATTTTCTGCCATTTTGTTTTCAGCCTCGTTCCGTAAACGAAAGCCGTTCTTCGGGCAGCATACACAGTGTAGCATACGCAAGGTCGGACATTCAGTAGGGATTTCGTCGGACTTTAGTCGGACAAGCCTTCATTTGAAAAAATCGGGAATATCGTCGCTTTCATCAGCTCCCTTCATATTGAAGATTCCTTTGAAGCACGGAATCGCATATCCCCACAGGGACACGCCAAGGAGCAAAATCGCTTCCCGTTTCCGGTCGTAAAAGGTACTGCGCTCCATATTCAAGAGATCGAGCAGCTCGCTCTCTGTATACCGAAACGCCGTTAGGTAGCTTTTCGATATGATCTCGTGGTACAGCCTGCCGTTGTTATGGTAGTCATATATTTTCGCCATAGCGGTATCAATCAGGTCAACCATCCACTTGTTCTCAAATAAAGCACTGATACGGCTCTCAAACTCCTGCTTCTCGGTATCCGGCGCAAACAGCTCCAAGTAGACAAGGGCGCTGTCCAGTTCCTCTCCGTAATATACCAGCTCCTCATTCACACGGGCAGATTCGCTCAGTGTGATCCAGACCACATCACGGTATACACTGAGAAGCAATTTTGTTTTAGAGAATATATCCGATTGATTCAAATTAAGCTGCTCGTACATTTTGCGAATGCTTTTCGCAGCGAGTGTATCTTTCCGTCCCATCTGTTCGCCTCAATCCTTAAAACGGGTATCATTTGTTGGTAGATAAAAGTTCAAGCTAATTTTTTGAACTCCCTTGACAAAACACGCAAGTTAAGGTATTATGTATACGCAACTTACTTGCGTATTGACATTATACGAAATTTACTTGCGCTTGTCAATACAGATACGCAAGATATTTTCAAATCAGGTCGAATAATTTGGAGGTCAGATGAAATGAAATTCTGTGAAAAGGTAAAAGAAGCCCGCACGAAGGCAGGCTTAAAGCAAGATGAGTTTGCAAAAGCAATCGGCGTTTCTCTGCGGACAGTATCGAATTATGAGGCTGGCACCCGCTATCCGAAAAAAAGGGAAACCTATTATAAGATGGCGGAAGTCCTGAAGGTCGATGTCAACTATCTGCTTACAGATGATGAGGAATTTTTGCTGAACGCCGAATCTAAATATGGACGCAATGGCGCAAGACAGGCAAAGGAGCTTATGGCAGAAGTTACAGGACTTTTTGCAGGCGGCGAACTTGCAGATGAGGATTTGGACGAGATGATGAAAGGCATTCAGGAAGCGTACTGGATCGCCAAAGAGAAGAATAAAAAGTACACTCCCAAAAAATATAGAAAATAGCGCTTGATGTCCTCTTTTTCGGACAGTGCATTTGATAAGATATACTTACCGACAGTAGAATGGGGGTGTTTGCTCTTGGATATTCAGACTTTGGAGATTGTTAGAAAGGCAAATCGGCTGACAAATGAGCTTGGCACAAACGATCCACATAAAATCGCACGAGAACTGGGGATAGAAGTTATCCCGTTATCGTTCAAGAAGCAGCGAGGGGCATACAAGGTTTTAATGCGTAACCGCTTTATCTTTATAAAAGACGATCTGCACCCTGTAATGGAGCGTATCGTAATGCTGCACGAGATCGGACACGACGCATTACATAGAGAAGAAGCGGTCAAGGCTGGCGGCTTCAAGGAATTTAATATTTTCGATATGCGGCAAAGCCGAATGGAATACGAGGCAAACATCTTTGCTTCTCAAATCTCCCTGCCTGACGATGAAATACTGGAATATATCGAAAACGGGTATGATATTCAGCAGATCGCACGGGCAATGCACTCGGACATAAACTTGGTCGCATTGAAAACGGATACGCTAATTGCACAGGGCTATCGTTTCCGTCATCAGGAATACCGCAATCAATTTTTGAAATAGATAACTGGAGGGTATAAAGATGTTGATGAATAATAACGAGTATCTTGATTTGGTGCAAACTATCAAACAGGAAATTCAGCAGGCGCAGTACAAAGCTACTTTAAGTGTAAATAAAGAGCTGATTATGCTGTATTACAATATCGGAAAAATCATAAACGAGCATAAATCTTGGGGCAATAAATTTATTGAAAATCTGGCGGCTGATATTAAGCTCTTGTTCCCGAACGCAAAGGGCTATTCTGTTCGCAACCTTAAAAATATATGTCAAAATTTGCAAGCACTTATCCTGATGAGCAATTTGTGCAGACGGTGTCTGCACAAATTCCGTGGTCGCACAATGTTGCAATCTTGGATAAGGTTAAAGGAGAAAAGCAAAGAGAGTGGTATATACGAAAGACCGCAGAAAATGGCTGGTCGCATAATGTCTTGATTCATCAGATTGAAAGCGGCTTGTATGAACGGCAGGCTATTGCTGATAAAATTTCAAACTTTGAAAGCCGACTTGCTTCGCCGCAGAGTGAGCTTGCCGTACAAACAATGAAAGATCCATACATTTTTGATTTTATCCCTTTCAAGGAAGATATGGTAGAACGGGATATAGAGCAGGCTCTTGTTCAGGATGTAACGAAGCTGCTTTTAGAGTTGGGAACGGGATTTGCGTTTCTCGGCAATCAATATCATCTCAATGTCGGCGGCGATGATTTTTACATTGATCTTCTGTTCTACAACCTTAATCTTCGCTGCTATGTTGTGATTGAGCTGAAAACCGGAGAATTTAAGCCGGAATATGCTGGACAGCTTAACTTTTATCTCTCAGCCGTTGACGGGATTTTGAAAAAGGATAATGACAATCCTTCTATCGGTCTGTTGCTGTGCAAAAGCAAAAACGCATTAGTCGCTGAATATGCCTTAAAAGATATGTCAAAGCCAATCGGTGTCAGCGAATACAAAGTTACAAGTGAGCTTCCTGAAGCTTTGAGCAAACAGCTCCCGTCTGTGGAAGATATACAAAAGCATATCAAAAGAGACTAAAATATCGAAAAGCTGAAAGCCGCAGAGCTATATATCGAAGTCCTGCGGTTTTCATTCTTTTCACTACTCAATGTTATGCTAAAAAATGGGGAAATAAAATTGATAACGCTTTTATGCTCAATGCGACAATACGGAATGGCAAATTAAATGGCGAGTTAAATGGCGACAATGGCAAAGTAGATGGCGAATTAAATCCAGCTCTGCTTTATCTGAACAAGAGTGAATTAGCGGTTTATCGAACATTCCAAAGTATTAGGCATAGCACAAAGATTTATCGGATTTGTTCTTGCTTTTGCAATCATTCCACAACCACCTTCAATGAGCCGCAAAAATCATTGCCTTCTAAAGTAAGATAGTTGTCGCCTTCATCAAGGGTAACGGAATATGTTCCGTTTTTACTTGTATCGGCAATCACTTTTTCCTCGCCCTTATCAAGCCAGTAAAGCCTTGCCGTGCCGGAATCAACCGTCAACTCGTAAGTTACAGTAAGCTCACTTCCTTTATCCCGTTCTAACGCAGTACCTCCAAAGATATATTCTTTATCATTGAAATCCTCATAATCTGCTGTATAGGAGCCGGTATAGGTATCTTCCCCTTTGGTCTTATCGCCCTGCAAATCTTTTTCGTCCGTAAGGGCATATTTGCTGAAATGCTGGAGCATATCATTAAAGCCGTTTATAACACTATCTTTCAGATTGTCGCCGCTGCACCCCGTAATGGTAAAGACTAAACATAAGGAGAGCAGTGCAGCAGTCAGAATTTTTATTTTTTTCATATCATCACCCGCCAATCCTCGTTACAATATTCATACCGATAATTGCGATTGCGCCAACCGCATAAATGCTGTTAATCACGACACATACCTGCATAAGTTTGGATTTTACTTTTCCTTTGGTATAGCTGAGAATGGAAAAGATACCTGAAAAAATCATAAAGGCGGCGTAACTGTAAACCATAATCTCCGCTACCGGGGATTCCAGCGCCCAATCAAAGGTACGCAGTGGCAGGATCGTCCACGGGATAAAGAGCATAATGGTAGAAATCGCAGTTAAAATTTTGTTTTTCATTGTAGTTATCTCCTTTCAGATGCGCCGTATCGCATACAGGATACGACAAGTGCTAAAATAGTGATTCCGACTGCAACAGGCAGCCACGGAAGCCAAGCGATTTGTGTTTCATAAACACCTTCAGCAGCTCTCCCATACGCCACCATTATCAGATAGAACGGATAGCTCATCGGGTAGGCAAACCATATTTTTGTGTTTATCATAAGCACGGAAGGTACAATCGAAGCCAGACCGATACCGACCGAAAAAATGGGAGACTGGATTAAAGTGGAAACCGCAAGGTATACAGCAGCCATTGGGATTGCAGCGGCATAGATACTGCATACATTTTTGCAGACATATAACGGCTCAAGGATAAAATTATAATCCTGCGTATGGGTAACGATTGCCGCACAAATATAGTACGCCCCAATGGACATAACCATCTGAAATGCCGCCAGCAAAATCAGGACTGTGAATTTAGCAAGGCATAGTTTTGTTGTGCTGATCGGCAGGGACAGCATTTTCAAAATTCCTTTATTGGAGCGTTCCGTTTGATTCAGCAGTACCGTACAGATGACCAGCGATGCCGGGATCATAAACCAAACCATACCCATAAAGCCCTGAATGAAAAAATTGTTTTCCGGCGTAATCGGGATTCCTCTCAGGTCGAAGTTCATATCCGCATTGATAATGCTCGGAATCCACATCATAATGACAGGGATCAGCAAGATCAATAAGATTTTAGAGCGGCGGATTTTTTTGAGTTCCACGCCGACTAATGATAAGAAATTCATTCAAAACACCTCCTTGCTTTCAGATAAAGGACTTTTGCAATACCGAACACGACCGTTTCAATCCCGCAAACAGCTAAAAATAAGGTGGTACGGCTATTTTCCACTGCCGCAGAGAGCATTTGATACGGGGAAGCAAACGGAAACAGGCTCAGCACAATATTATCCTGCGGAAGAATGGAAAGCGTAAATACTAAAATCACGCCAATACCGAGGGATACCCACATATTCTTACAGGCAGACGCAATAACCAGCATAAGCATTACGGTCGGCAGCGTAACTACAATCTGGAAACCTGCGGTTTTCAATATTTCGGTCAGGTCAAACACATAACTTGGAAACCAATACTTTGCACAGCCGACTAAGACTGCCATTTCTATGACCACCATTGCGGATAATACCAAAGCGGCAATTAGAAATTTTCCAAAGAACATACTACCTTGACGAATGGGCAGCACCGACATTTTCTGCATACCGTTATCGGCATATTCCGTGTGGTACATCATACAAGCGCCGCAAATGGAAATGAGGATGTTTAACATCGCCATCATCTGCCAATTCGCAGACATCAGTATATTGACTGGATTGCCTGAGAGCGCAGTCATTTCCTCTGCTTTTACCATCATATAGACAACCGGAAAAGCTGCTGCAAGAAAACCGCCTGCCAAAAACGCAGGGAGATAGCCTGTGCGCTTCAGCTTTTTGGATTCGATTAAGAGACTCATACCGTACCTCCTCTCCTGCGGTTATCTTCATCAATCATAGCAAGGAAAGTATCTTCCAGATTATCCGTCGGGAATCCGGCGGCACGGGCGCTTGTTTTCAATTCCTCCTTTGTTCCTTCAAACAGCAGATGACCGTGATTCAGAATACCAATATCGTCAGCCATAAGTTCTACTTCAGGAAGCAAGTGAGAAGAAACCAATACCGTGCAGTCATATTTCTGCGGCAGGGAACGAATCAGGGTGCGTATCTCGTGAATACCAACCGGATCGAGTCCATTGGTCGGCTCGTCGAGAATCAGGATCGGCGGTCTGCCGATCAATGCGCCTGCCAAACCTAAACGCTGCTTCATACCAAGAGAATATTTCTTTGCAAGTCTTTTTCTAAATTCAGTTAAGCCGACAAGCTCCAGAGCGTCATCGACACTGCTTTTTGGAAGTCCAAGAATTTTCCGTATAATTTCAAGGTTTTCCTCTCCGCTCAGATTCCCGTAAAAGGCGGGTGCTTCAATAAATGAGCCAACTTCCTTCAAAATGGGAACTCGGTCTGAAGGGTATGTTTTTCCGTCAATATGAAAACTTCCTTCTGTCGGCTGCGTCAAACCGAGAAACATTTTCATCGTTGTGGATTTTCCCGCTCCGTTCGGACCTAAAAATCCATAAACGCTTCCCTTGCGAATATGGAGATTCAGATGAGATACTGCCGTGAAATCACCGTAGTTTTTCGTCAGATTTTGAGTTTCGATTATATTCATGTTGTGAAATCTCCTTTCCTTTGTTGTCTTTAGTATAAAGGCGCAACCTTGTGTCAACCTTCTCTCTACCTTACATTTACCTTACATTTGAACTGCACTGCGAAAATGCGGGAATGATATGCTATAATATAGGAAAAGGAGAATTGCATTATGGACTACGATTACTTAAAATACAAAAAAATCCTCATCGTAGATGATGAGGCTGATCTGCGTGAAATGGTAACATCTATTTTAGCGCAGGACGGTTTCAAAACAATCAGGACTGCCGGAACAGTAGCTGAAGCTCTGAAAATATGCAGGGACTGGGAGCCTGATCTTGCCATTCTCGATGTAATGCTGCCCGATGGGGACGGCTTTTCTTTGTTTGAACAAATGAGGACTTTTACCGAAGTCCCAGTTCTCTTTTTAACTGCCCGTGGAGAAGATGAGGACAAGCTGAAAGGATTGGGACTTGGTGCAGATGATTATATGGTAAAGCCGTTCCTGCCAAAAGAATTATCCCTGCGTATCGGAATCATTCTGCGGCGGTACTACAAAGGCGAAGATCCTATCGTCCAGCTTGCCGGAAGTCAAATTGACTTTGACCGTGCCGAAGTGATAAAAGAAAATGAACATTTCCCGCTGACTGCAAAAGAACACGATATACTGCTGGCGCTCTACCGCAATGCGGGAAGAATTGTAACCATCGATCAGCTCTGCGAAGCTGCGTGGGGAGATAATCCATACGGATATGAAAACTCGCTGATGGCGCATATCCGCAGAATCCGAGAGAAAATTGAAGCTAACCCGTCAAAGCCGGTATCCCTCATTACGGTAAAAGGCTTAGGCTACAAGTTAGTATTAGCGGGGAAATGATATGAAAGATATTACGAAACTCATCCGGCGGTTTGTAGGCATATTGCTGTTAAGCACAGTCTTGGTCATCGTCCTTAACATTATTATTCTTGCTGCTATTTCCGCAAGTCAAACTGCAAATGGCAGACCGTGGACGACTGCAAAAGAAACTGCTGAAGCTTTACAGGAAACAGAAACGGGATATATCTTATCCGGCGATATGACGGAGCGGTTAAGCGGGGAGAATGCGTGGGCAATCTATATAGATAATGACACATTAGAGGTAAAATGGCACACGGAAAATCTGCCGGATACCGTTCCTCTGCACTATACGATCTCCGACATTGCAAGTCTGACACGAGGATATATTGACGGATACCCTACCTATACGGGAGAATGTGAAAACGGATTGGTCGTTGTAGGCTACCCGAAAGACCGATATTGGAAACATATGTCTCCGAGCTGGGATTATGATTTCATCAAAAACGCCCCGTATACTGTCCTGATTGTAATCGGTGTGAATGTTTTTTTGATTTTCCTGATTTATATGATCGCTAATTCCAAGCTACTGAAATCCGTTAAACCGATTACAAACGGTATACAGGCGCTGCCTTCAGGCGAGCCTGTTTATGTCAGGGAAAAAGGACTTTTATCAGACCTTGCCGCTAAAATCAATCAAACATCGGATATTCTCCAAAAACAGAAGCGAAACCTGCAAAGAAAAGAAACAGCAAGAGCAAACTGGATTTCCGGAGTCTCTCACGATATTCGCACACCACTTTCTATGGTAATGGGATATGCCGGACAGATTGAGGACAATGAAAGCCTGCCGGAAAGCGAAAGGAAAAAGGCACGGATTATCCGTCAGCAAAGTACAAAAATGAAAAATCTCATCAATGACCTGAATCTTGCCTCGAAGTTAGAATATAATATGCAGCCGATCCATCCAGAGCCTGTCAATCTCGTAGCAATCGCAAGACAAAGCGTTGTTGACTTTATCAATTTAGATATGGAAGAAAAGTATCCGATAGAATGGAATACAGATGAAGCATTGACTGCCTGTGTCATAAATGGAGATAAAGAGTTGTTGCGGCGGGCAATCGGAAATCTGATTACAAATTCTCAAACGCACAATCCTGATGGCTGTACGATTTCAGTATGCGTCCGAAAAAGCGATACAGAATATAAAATCGTCGTAGAAGATAACGGCGTCGGCGTTACCGATGAAAAGTTAGAGAAACTCAGGACTACGCCCCACTATATGATGAGTGACAGCGGGACAACCGAGCCACGGCACGGCTTAGGGCTTTTGATTGTCGGACAGATCGTTTCCGCCCATAATGGTACAGTGTCTTTCGATCACGGCAAACAAGGTGGATTTGCCGTTACAATTTCTTTCCCTATTCCAAAGGATAGTCATACTCAATAAATGTTAAAAACCGTAGAGCTTCAATGAAAGCCCTACGGTTTTTTACTTCAGCAGATTGATTTCATCTTGCAAGTTCTTCAAAAATGTGCCTGCGTGAGCGCCGTCCATCTGCGTGTGATGGAACTGGAAAGAGAGAGACAGGTAATACCGAAGCCATTTCTTTTTGTATCTGCCCCAAATAATAAAGGGATTGTTGAAAATGCCGCTGTTCATACCAACAGCTCCGTCGATTTCCGTATCTATGATGGCGGAAGTGCCGATGACCATACTGTTTTCGGATAAGTCCCTGTCCTGACAGCTTGCAGCGACCTGTGTCGTATATTTCAGATACTCCTCGTTGAATTGATTTAACTCGGCTTTATAGGAAAGGTCGCAGGAGCTGACTTCGCCCTCTTTGTTTTTCACGATGGTATTGACTGCTATGGTGTCATACTGTATGAGCTTATCGCCAACCGGAAGGATGTAAAATTCCTTTACCCCTGCGGCAGCTCTGCCGATACAGTAATCCAGCAGCATATTAAATTTCAGGCTTCTTTTCTTACTGACCTTGATCAGATTGGTCACATCAAAGGTCTTAAAAAAAGTTACCATTGGATTGGGCGCTTTCGTCCAAAGCGCATACGCCGCAGCCCTTGTCGTATCTTTGGGATCCACTTCTTTTGGCATACTAACCTCCGCTTACTCAGCTTTCCGGATTGGATGGCGCACGACTGTTTTCAATCGGCTCACATCGCATTTTCTCGGATCGCTCAGATAGATTTCGTGATGGTATCTTGTATCCGTAATATCCAGTTCGTATCCATTCGCTTTCATATAGTCGTGCATTAAATCAACAGTGGCAGGCTCATCGTCATAAGAGCCGATGTGCATACACTGGACGCACATTCCCTCATCATAGGGGAAGAACTCAACCTTAGAAAAATCCTGTTTTTTCTTTTTCGTTGCCTCCTGAACTGCCCACTCAAAATCTTCCTTCGTTACGAAATCCGGCAGCCGGATCATAGAGATAAAGTGCATATCTTCTTTTCTTGCATAATCAAGTCCCTGCGTATTTTCCTGCCACCAAAGACCTTCAAGGGGCGGCACTACATACTCGAAAAATCCCTCGATTTTATGCGTCCCCTTGTAGCTCATCTTTATAGTAAAGGCTATTCCATATAACAAGCCGATTGAGCTTTTATACTCCCCGTTTTCCTCGTTAGGATTGCCTTTCCCCCGGACTGCAATGTAGTTCATTTTTGGAATCTCTATAATTCCGGGCTTGTTCTTCGGCATATAAAATTCCTTGTATTCTTTCTTGTAATCAAAAGCCATTTTCTTCCTCCATTTTGCAAATAGAATTTAGGTCAGCTACCATAATGTATTCCTCAGTCGTTTCTTTGACCGTTGTAAAGCCCGCTTTTCGATATAACTTCACTGCATAATTGTCCTTTTGAACAGATAAGGAAATCTTTGCATAACCAGCAGCTTTTTCTGCTAACAACATTTGTGTAAGCAACAAAGTTCCAATTCCCATACCTCTGTACGCTTTAAGAACAGACATTGCAAGGGAAGGCGTATTCTCATCAATATGTCCGTAGTCGTTCATAATCCTTGCCCATATTGCTCCTACAATATTTCCGTCAACTTCTACAATCAAAGCCTTATCGTGTTTGCTGTTTCCAAAATCTGCAATGTATACTTGCAATTCGGGACAAGTTATCACTGATTTAGGCGGCGCAGCCGTACCATCCGGAATATAAATTGCTTCGTACAAAAAATCACTGAGCAGACTATATTCTTCCTTTCGCATTTCCCTTATAGAGTAGCTCATATTTTACTCGTTCCTTTGTCAAAAAATAGCCTTACCGCATACAGGCATTAACAAATTTCATAGGTACATCCATTCGCTTTGCAACCTGTTCCGGCGTCATTCCACTATCCAAAAAGCGCTTGCATACGACCTTCATATTCTCTCCGACTTCGATAATATGCTTATCCGGATCATAGAAGCGAACGACTCGCTGCCCCCAAGAATGTTCCATAATCGGGTGGACATATTCAATATCATATTCCTTCAGCTTATCAGCAAACTTGTCAAAGTCATCTTCCTCAAAATAAAGCTCAAAGTTGTTGCCGCCAAAAGAAATGTCACTTGCACCAATAAATTCCTTATATGTTTCAGCCGTTTGCAGGGCTAAGCCACCTGTCAGTGTCTTATTTGCTCCAAAGTCCATAATGATATGAAGTCCAAAGACTTTTTTATAAAATTCAACTGATCTGTCTATATCGGTCACTACCAACATAGGATTTTTCAACTTCATTCTAATTTTCTCCAAAACACAGTATCGTTATTTCCGATTAGGCTTTCTTTTAATAGCCAACAGTTTCATATAGTCATCGAACTCATAAGTATCAGTCGGCTCAAACATTACCCATTTCCCGTCACGATAAGTTGTTGCTTCATCATATTGCCTGCAAACGGGATCAGAAAGAGTTTCCCTTATCTCCTCAAATTTTACTCTTTCATCTTTTCCAAAGATAATCATAAAACCAAGGCTATTCTTTTTCGCATATAGACTGCAAAGCGTTTTACCGCCTCTGCGGTACTTATATTCATAAACCCAGTTCTTACCGCCTGTATTCCATAGCCGTTCCATATCGTATTTTTCATCAATCGCTGAACACAGCTCTTGCCAGACTGCAAACAAAGGTTGTCCGAGCAACTCAGTCATAGTTGACTGAGTAGGAGTATTTTCAAGCATTGTGTTCCCTCCGCATAACAGTATTTGTTTATGACTTGTTCAGATAAGCACTTGCTAATTTATGTACCTGTTTTATTTCTTTTGACGATAAATCCCATTGCTTCAGTTCATTGGAAACCAGTTCAGGATATTTTTTGCTTATATCTTTCAAAGCATTTCCTATTGATTTTCGTACATACTCGCTTTCATCATCTTTGAGAGAAGATAAAAACTGTATTGCCATCTGCGGATGCTCCTTAAAATAAGGGCGGCTTGTCCAAATTCTCAATCCTTCTGATACAGCTCTCCTTGTATTAGCACAATCACTTTTTAGCCATTCCTTAATAACCGGAATCGCTGTTTCATATCCAATAATTTTGCAGTAATTATCAAATGCCATTGCAAGAATTTCCTGCACCTTCCAGCTTTTGTGCTGACTCACGGTATCTTTCAGAAATGATAATGCGCTTGTATTTTTGCAGGCTGCATATCCTACCAAGAAAACACCGACTTCCTGTATCTGAAAATTTTCCGACTGATATAATTCCAATCCCGTAGCAAAACATTCATCAAGCGAATGCTGCTTGTAATAATTTTCAGCTTCCTTTTTCACGAGTTTTAGACTATCTTTTTCAGGTATAACTTCTTTCAAATGTGCTATGAAATTTTCCATTATGTATATTACCCTTTCAAATTATCCAAAGCAGCCGGATTATTTTCGAGGATTGCCCCAACAGTCGGGCAGGTTTCTAAATCCGGGCAGTCTCCGCAGGTGGAAACACCTTTATTTAACGCACACTTCCGAATCCCGCACAGGCTATCACAAAATACCGTTTTTGCCCCATTCATACGGCAGCCTTCGCAGTTAATATGCTCTGGAAGAATCGGGGCGTTGTTTAACTCTGCCCACAGCTTCGCAGTTTTCTCCCGCAAAGCCTGATCGTCATTGACGGTCGCTATGTATGCGTCGCATTTTTCGCAGTCCAGTCCGCAGTATCCGATCATATCTTTCATAGGTTATACGCCTCCTGTCTATTATTCTTCATCATCAATTTCTCGCTCAAAGATCGAATACTTCCAGTCATCAGTTCCGGAAATCAAACGCCAACCCTGTTTTCCATATTCGTTGAGTTTCTCAATATACCGAACCAGCTTAATATGAACATTAAATGATGGCTCTGCGCTTAAATCAACTGTCATATACTCATACTTCTTCATAACAAACCGCCTTCCTATATATAAGTCTTTATGAAAAATTTTTCATTATATCCGCAACAAACTGTGTCTGCTGCTTTCTCAAATACGATTTCACAAAAGGCTTCAGCAGCCATTTCTTCGCTTTCACTTGTTCCGTAAAATCTATCTCTGTTTCATCGCCTTTGGCAGTGAAAATGCCAGTCCAATGACCTGTCATATTGCTGTTTTCCATATCAAATTCCCATCGTCTGTATGGCTTAACAAGCGTCACGGTAAAGGTCGTAGGGTAGCCGTTTTTGGTATATTCGATAAATTGCTTGTCGCTTATCGCTTCTGTTTTACTCAAGTCGCTTCTCCAAGCAGCGTAATTCTCCGTATTCAACACCAGCTCCCACACTTTTTGAAGTTCGCCGGGGATCAGCGCTTTTATATTTGAAACCGCCATTTTTGCTCTCTCCTTAAATCAGTCGTATTTCTCAATATGCACGGTGGCAATCGCCGACTGATTTGGCTCTCCGGTAACAAGGTCTTGCGGCGCAGGCACGAGCAGCATAAATCCGTCCTTGCCATATCTTAATTCATACCCTTGTGCATACGCTTCTTCCACAGAGATGTGCTGTACCTGTCCGATGACCATAGCCGTAATACCTGCACCGCTTAAATCCTGTATATCTTTCAGGGTACATTCCATCGTGAGAAACGCTTCGCTGATCGCAGGTGCGTGAATGGTTTTGGCGTTGGAAACAGTAAAGCCTCCTGCTGCAAATTCGTCATTGTCCCATTCATTCTGATGAATGGTATTTACCAACCTGTCATAACAGCTTATCGGGAGAAAATTAATGCAAAAGCATTTTTCTCTTTGGATATTGGCATAGGTGTGGGTATGCTGATACAGGTTGCCCATCACAGCGAAAAAAGCGGTCTTATCTCCGTGAAAGCAACTCCACGAATGAAAGCACACATTCGGTTTCCCGTTCTCTTTCCAAGTCGTGACAGCAAAGAGAACGGTCGGTATTCCTGCTGTTACTTCAAAGTGAGAGAACAGCTCAAATTCTTCCGGATAGGCTGGCTTAAAATACTGGGGAAAATCCTTTTCAATCTCGATCTTCATCATTATGCCTTTCTCTAACCTGAGTAGATTACGACTCATTTGGGATAAAGTATAAGGAATAGCCATCTATATTGATTGGTAGTGTTGGAATCTCTGAGCCATCATAGTATTCCGTAGGAGCTACGGTAGCATAGCCGTTTACTCCGTCAATGATAATCTCGTAGTCCGTTCCCTTCGGCGTTTTCTGCATTACCTCATAAGTTCCGTTATATGTCTTGCCGTTTGTGGTATCCGTTATCGTGATTTCTCCATCTTTAGCAGTCAAAGTCATATCCACGATTTCAGCGTCAGGATACAGCTCGTCGGCTTCTCCTACGGCAACCACAAGTTCATCCTGATATTGGGCAGATTCCGTATCATTGCTCATAACCGTTCTCATTTCCCACTCATAATCTTCAATCTTCACGACATCAGCATTGCAGGCAGAGAGAGCGAATACGATGAATGACATCAAAAACACAGATAAAATCTTTTTCATTTCAAACAGCCTCCATATACCGTCACAGCTTCTCTACATCTTCCACATAGATGGAGACTTCGCCACACTTCGGACAGATTGCCACCTTCGGCTTGCCGATCCTGCCGCCGAACAGCTTGTTTTCGTCCGATGACATTATAATTCCGTATCCTGCGCCTTCTACCTTGATGGCGCAGTTTTCTTTCATTTCCGTTCCACATCTGAGACACTTTCTCATAAATAAATCCTCCGTTTCTTTTTATGGATTTCCGGCAGTAAAGCCGCCCCGTTATGTTCTAAGTCTAAAGGTTTTCGGCGCAAGGCGGTATACCAAAATGCTGGCGACAATGCTGTAAAGCACACAGAATACGATAGTCATTATTCCAAATATCATAATCGGCATACGCAGCCGCATAAGGGCAAAGCAGATGACATAGGTTACTGACAAAACGATCCGGTATGTGCCGCTTTTCAGCTCCGTCCCTGCGTTATAAGGCTGGAGCAGATAGTAAATCGTCAGGTAATGAATCGAGAAAAACAGGCTCATACACAGGATGGAAACAACCAGCACTACATAGTTCAGCGGATTGTCCGTCCCTCCGGTGGCAAACAGGATCAGCGCCAGTCCGATACCGATCACGAGCGCCGGAACAGCGTTGATTTTCATAATCTCACGCAGGCGAATCTGAAACAGCCGCAGGATAAAGCTCGGCTGCTTATAAAACGAATAGGTCAGCAGGCTGTGATCGCAGTTCATAAAAAGCGCCTGTGTAAAGTTCGTGCCACGGTTGATAGCGTACATTATAAATACAAAGTATGGAAGCCAAGTCATCACGATTTCGTTAATGACGGTTTTTTCTTCGGGCAGCAGATAGACGCCTGCCAGCACGGCGGCGACAAGGAAAGCGCACACATAGGAAATCTTCTTTGTCGAGTTCCAGAGTATCTTTTTATGCCTTTTGATAAACAGCTCATTCAGATACTCGAAGCCCTTGCGGTTGCTGCTAATGGAAGTATCTGCGGATATTTTCTTTTCATTTGCCTGTTTGATAAGCTTTGTCTGTGCCGTGCTGTCCATCTGATTGGTCAATCCGGCTAATAATTCCTTGTTGATTGCGTAATAATCACGGAAGGTAGTGAGCCTTGTGATACTTGCCATACCAAGGGGAATACACGCTAAAAATATAACCATTGGTACGACCGCAGGCAAAGCAAAACCAAAGGCGGGCGGAGCATAGGCTGCGGCTAAAAGCAGGGCGATACAGCACCACACATATTTGGACAGCTTATTTTCGTTGTAGCCAAATCCCCTTTTCTCATAATCCCACAGGGTAACAGCCGCCGCAAACAGCTTCATACCCGCTATGCAAAGGGGCAGGAGCAGACAAAACCACAAAGGTACGCCTCTGTCCATACCGAACAGAATCGTAAAGGGCAAAAAGCCCACAACGACCTTCAGGATGGAGTAGAAATAGTTTACAAGCGTATATTCTCGTGCGTCCATTTTCATCAGGATCATCGCATAATATTTATCCTTTGTCGGATTGAAAAGGTGTGTGTTTACAAAGCTGCCGATTACCGTGAGAATCAGCAGGATATGCAGGAACACCTCATTCTCCGGCAGTCCGTTATAAAGGATACCGATACCGCATACCATCGTGATAAAGTAAAGGAACTTGCCGAGGAATACAGAAACGATTTCCCACAGCACGGACAAAATGTTTGCAAAGATTTTCAGCCCCTTTACCTGATACAGCGTTGCCGGAAGCAGCCGCTTTACGAGCGGTATCTGCTTTAAGGAAAACAGGACACCGTTGACACGGTATGTATTTTTCAGGGAAAAAGATATTTTAAGCGTCTTATTCATTTCCTTCCTCCCTGAGTGCCGCAATGATTTTATCCTTAAATTCCCTGCTGTCCAGATCGGTTTTCTCCACGACCTCCAGTTCGCCGTGATTAAGCAGCACAATCTCATCGCAGAGGTCAAGCGCCAAATCCATAATATGAGTGGAGAAAATGGTAATGCGGTCTTGTTTCAGTGAACGGAGCAGTTGTTTCATTTCTTCCGCCACAACCACATCAAGGGATGTCAAAGGCTCGTCGAGCAGCAGGATATTCGGCTGAGCGATGATATTGATGAGCATTTGCATTTTGTTTTTCATACCGTGGGAGTAGTCCTTGAGCAGTTTATCCCTGTCCTCCGGCTCAATACTCATATAATCGAAATACTCGTCAATGCTTTTCGGATTATTGATAGACTTCTCGTTGATGTCCATAAAGAATTTCAAAAACTCCCTGCCTGTAAGAAACTCCGGCACGGTCGGGGTAGAGAGTACATATCCGATGTCCTCTGCGGACACCTCACGGCGGACGCCGTTTTCATCTTCTATATAGAAATTGCCGCTATCCGCCTTCAAATCCCTGTTCAGGCAGTTAAACAGCGTTGTTTTTCCAGCGCCGTTTCTGCCGAGCAGCCCATAAATTTTCCCTTCATCAAAAGTAAAATCAATATCTCTGAGAACTTCCTTTTTCTCAAAGCTTTTTGACAAATGCTCAATTACAAATTTCATAATATCCTCCGTCACATCTTATGCTGGTAATATGCCATCAAAATAAAATCAAGGATTGTTTTAAGCAGGAAAGCGCCTACAAGAGTAAGAACAATCCATAGTGGTGCGTCGAAAAAAATACATACCCAAGCGCCTGCCATCAGCAGCCAGTGCAGTATCTCGCCGGATATTGCCTGTGCTTTGCTTCGAATGAGCTGATTGCGCTCGTCTTTTTCTTCAATTTCATTGATTTTCATCAAATCAGGATTTTTTGCGCCCCACAGACCGACACACCATTTCGCAATCCCATAGCCGAACAATCCGGCACCTATCCCGATCATCGCTCCGCTTTGCGAATCACTTAAATAGTCCTGTAAAAGAAACTTTGCGATCAGAGCTAAAGCAATGCCGATAATACCGATTGCAAGATACATTCCGGTTTTCTTTTTCATTGCTTTCCCTCCTCGTAAATAAAAATATCTTCAATACTCATATTAAAATACCGTGCAAGCTTAAACGCCAATATAATCGAAGGATTATATCGTCCGTTTTCCAACGAGCCGATAGTCTGCCGAGATACTTCCAGTGCGGCAGCCAGTTCTTCCTGCTTGATTCCCCGTTCTTTCCGGATTTCCTCTAAACGGTTTTTCACGGTGCGCCTCCTTTCTATGGAAAGCCAGCTTTCCATATCTCTATTATAGCAAAGAGGGCACAAATGTCAAGTATACTTTCCATTCGGAGATGAACTTTTTTCAATCTTCCCATTCTTCACATCTATTGAGCAGCTAAGTTTATCACTTGCACATTGTTTTGCCGAGCATAATTTACCGTATATGCAGTCCCGCCTTTCTCCTGTGTTAAATAGGCTATGCAGACACTGCTGCCATTTACCAAATGGCGGTTTCTTTTGAACATACAGCCCCGAAAATAGTCGTGAGAAGTATATACTACCTTATCCGCCTGACTTTTGATCTCCTCATAAACCGCTATATCATCTTTGCTCCAGCCTTTTGTCTGTGTGGTACACGGAAGGACTAAAATCAGCTTGATATGTGAATATCGCTTTCTCAAGGATAAAACGCATTGAGCAGCCAGCGTATCAAAGCCCAATGCGCCGCCTGCGCCAAAGTACATATATCCTTCTTCTATCAGTCGAAGCAAGGTGTTTTTTAACCGCTGAGAGAGTTCCGGTATGCTCTCCGGCGGTATTTTTCTATGTCCGGTAAAGCAAGCCGTTTTTCCCCTCATTAAAGTTCACCAGCCAGTTCAAAGCCTAAAAGCACAAAAAATCTAATTATAATACTCATAGTATATCAAAGTCAACAATAAATATCAATAGTCTGTGGAACTACGGAAACAATATTTATAGACTATGAATGGAGGCTGGAACTATGAGTGAAATTGCAAAAACAATCGGACAGCGTGTCCGCAATTATAGAATTGATAAGGGATTGAGCCAAGAGAAGCTTGCTGAGTTATCCGGTTGCCACCCTACTTATATCGGGCAAGTGGAACGAGGGGAAAAGAACGCTACTCTTGAAAGTATTGAAAAGATTGCTTCAGCTATGAATATCTCGCTTGCTCAGCTTTTTGAGAAGATAGGCGAAAGCAGCACCGACAGCTATCCTATGAAATGTTACGAGCTGGTCGCAGCAAAAAGTAAATCCGAGCAAGAACATTTATATAAGATGTTAGTTGAAATGGATAAATATAAAAATCAATAAAAGCGGGAAAAAATACGGTGTTACCCCAAATGGGTAGCACCGTATTTTTGTTTCATCATAAACTATTTCCATAATCAAAATATTCTAAAAACTACAATTTTTTATGTATTGGAATTTATACCGTTTTTTACGGAAACCCCATAACGGAGCGTTTTGTAAATCGTCACACCAATCTCAAACAGAGTAATAACAACAATAAACGCAAGCAGTCCATTGGATACCATATCAGCGTTCCAGTAAGTGAAAAAGTTTGCGCTTGAATCTGCATTAGCACCCAACGCCTGTTCAATCTCAAGTACAAAATTCGGATTCCAGATAGGTAAAACTTTCAGCACAATGGCGCTTAACACAATCTGAATTACCCCACACAAAATATTGCTGATCATTACCAGCTTACAATAAACGCCGATGATCAGACGCAAAATCTCATCTATAAGACCAATCAGCAGACTGATTACAAAGACAGGCAGAACAATTCCCCATTGTTCCAAATTGAAAACGGGTACGGTTGTTATGGCTTCGCCTTCCGTAAAAATCGCAGCAAAGAAATGAGGGGCAAAAATTAGCAATACACTGAAAATAACGATAAACACAATGCCCACAATACTATCTCCACGACTTATAATTGCTTTTTTATCCGGTACAGGCTCCAAAATCTTTGGCGTCCATCTGGCGGATGGAATTTTTCGTTCTTCAGACAGGCTTTCTACTGACCATTTCTCTGCCTTCTTCATTTCGATCTGAATCTTTTTCCGCTCCATAATGGCAAAAGTCAAGGTTACTGCACCGAAAGCGGATATGCAGGACAGCATAGCGTCGGTAATTCCGACGATCAATCCGTCCACAATAGCTCGAATAATAACAGAGGCGGCGTTCTGCGAAGTGATTGCGGGTATTTCTCCTATCGCATTTATCAGCGAAATAATCAAAATTGGTACGGCAGCACAGATTAAGACAACTTTTACAAACCACAAATAAGTGTCAAAATATTCAGGTCCAATCAAATATTTCTGTTCGTTTTGATATTGCTTTGCAAATTCAGCAGGATCGCCAAGTTCAGTCAGCACTTCTTCCATAGAGCCTCTATCAGCATACATATCACTGATCAGTTCTTCCAACTCCATACGAACTTCCTCTCGTTGTGCTTTGGGAAGCCGACGAATTACCTGATAAATATATCGATCCATATAATCTTTCTCATTCGGTGTCATGCTTCTTCCTCCTCTAATAACCTTTCGATTCCGACAGACAGATTCTTCCAATATATTTTCATCTTTTCATAGACCTGTGTTCCATACTCTGTTCGTTGATAATACTTTCTCGGCTTTGTTCCGCTGGTTTCCCACTTGCTTTCTAAAAGCTGCTGACTCTCCAGACGCCGAAGCAGCGGATAAAGGGTATTGGGATCAATGGCAACGCCTTTTTCTTCCAAGCTCTGCACCAAAGCATAACCGTATTTCGGCTTATTCATCTGACTGAGTACACTAATTGTCAATGTCCCTCTGCGAAGTTCCAAAAGCAAAGTAGATAATAAATCTTTTTCTTCTCCCATCAGCGTTACCTCCTGATGTTATTATACTGTATGTCATACTGTATTGTCAATACAAAAATGAAGTGCATTCAAAAATATACGCCTATCTCAGATTCAGTTCGTTTATATGTAATCAAGCCGCCTGCATTTAAGCAAGCGGCTCGTTTTTTGCATTCCGATCAATAGGCAGGCGCACCGTAGCCGAGTATCTCATAATACCCAACCGGATAGCTGTTCTGACGAACAGAATCCCCAGAGTTTCCCTCGACCGTGTAAACCCTGCCATTTTCCACCTTTTGAACGATACCTGTATGGTCGGATAGTCCGTCCTGTCCGCCACTCGCCCAATCGAAGAAGATAATCATACCCGGCGTAGGCTCTGCGCTGTTATCCAGCCATTGCCCTCTGTCCTTAAACCATTGTACGCCGTTGACGCAGCCTGCGTATTTCGGAATTACGCCAGCGTCGATATACCCGCACTCGTTAGCGCACCACGAAACGAAGCAAGCGCACCACTCGACACGGGAATTAAAACCGTACCAAGACCAGTACGGATCGCCGCCCATCGTCCCGATTTGGGAAAGCGCAACGGTTACGATCTGATCGTCTGTACCCGTAATCCCGTAAAGTACCTGCGACCACAGCGAATTATTTTCATCGGCAAGCAGCTCTGCGAGATACTCTTTCTGTTCCTCGTTAAATCCATACTGCGCCGCCATCTCATCGGCGGTCTTATGGCTGACCGTGATATACAGATAAGTTTGCGTGACTGTGCTTTCCGTCTCCACGATATTTCCGTGACCGTCATCGGTTTCAGTAATGACCGTCTCCGTTTTGGTGTCGGTGCTGGATCTTATTTCGTTCATCTCCCAAAAGATGTCCGTGAGAAGCTGCTTTTTCGATTCGTCCATCGTCGCAACCTCTTGGGGATTATCCGGATCGGTGTTGACTTTGACGGAATACACCGCAAGCACCTCTTTCCAAACGGCACGGCTGCCGCTCATTTCAAGGACATCATAAGATACCGAGGTTTTTTCGTCCTGCAATTTGGTATCGTATTCTATATTGATCTCCTGCACAACGGTCTGCATACTCATTCCAGTCCCAGAATCTTCGCCTGAGAAAAAGATACCGAACACGGAGCCGATAATCATACCGATCAGGCAAATCACGATAATGACCAAAACCGCTATCCAGCCGCCTGCGGCGATTGCGGCGATCAACGCTTTTGTTCCGGCGATAATCGCCTTGACCGCAAGCGCTATCGCTTTTGCGATTGCTTTCGCCGTAACAACGGCGGCACGAGCCGCCGCCCGTGCCGCCTGAACTGCTCTTTGAGAAGCCTTGACCGTAGCCTGCGCCGTTTTCTGCGCCGCCTTTGCGGTACGCTGCGCTGTCTTGACGGTCGTTTTAGCGGTGCGCTCTGCGGTTTTTACCGTTTTCTGCGCTGTTTTCGCCGAGCCTTTCCCGACCGTCTTAATCGTCTTTTTTCCTGCGGAACGGGCAGACTCTTTTACTGCCTTCTTCGGCTGTTCCACCGCCTTGATACTCTGACCGACGCTTTTTCGTGGAGCTGCCGCCTGCGCCTGTTTTTGAAGCGACTGCGCCGCCCGTTTTTCCTTGAATTTCTGAATACCGTCCTTTGCTTTGACGATATTCTGCTTTGTCGCCTGAACGCCCTTGCGCCCCTGCTTATCAAATTGGTGTACGGCTTCGTGAGAAACTCGGTCGATACCGCTTTCCAAACGGTTGGAAGCGTATTCCTCCGCACTGCTTTCAGGGACATCAACGGAGTGTTCCGCTTTTTCTTTGGTCTGGATAAAGGCGGATTTCATACGCTCGGCGGCAACCGCCGATTTATCAATCGTTTTTATCGTGCCTTTCGCTATATCCCTTGTCTTAATATCCGGCATAGAAAACCTCCTTTCCAAGCGCCCGTGGACGCTTTGAAGTAAAAAAAGAGGGGAAAAGGTATCAACACCTTGCCCCTCAAAGTGCGAGGGCTGAAAAGCCGCTTAAATCAAGGACTTTTTACCCTCTATTTTTCGATTCTGTGCGCCTTTTTCTTGCGTACTCTGCCTGCTGCCTTTTGTATTCGATACCGGCGCATTTCTCACAATACTTTTTCCTGTTGCCACGCTTGATAATGGGAGCGCCGCAGAAAACGCACCTGTCAGGGTGCATTCCAAGTATCTCCGCTTCCAACGCCGGATCTGCCGGAAGCACCGCATTGCGGAAATACCTGCATAAAAGCGAGTAGGAGATACTCTGTACGCAGACGCAGCCTTCCCCCTCATCAAGAAGCAGACAGTTCCCGTCATCATAATTGGCGCACAGCTTCTTTATCAGGGCATTAGCTCGGTATCTCTGCCGCCCCGTCATTTGCGGGAGCATTTGCACCACTGCTTTCTGTTACTTTTTTCGCCACAACGACAATCCTTCCGTTTGTACGGGAGTATTCACAGGTGGAAAGCGTTATCAGCTTGTCGCCGTACTCCGCCGATACGCCCGTGTCGTAAAGGGAAAGCTCCTTGCACTTATCAATATAAGCGTCAAACTCCTCCGGCGACTGAGCGTCCGTAAAGCGGTAATATTTGAAGGCTTCAGGGCTGTCGGTGTAGACAACGGTTTTGAAAACCGCAAGGATTTCATACTCATTTTTCTCTGTCAGGGTGTGAAAGGCAATCGTTTTATGTCCCCGCCAGAAATCCTCGTCCTTGAATTTTTCAAGGTCGGCGAACATCGAGCCGTTGTTCATATGATGACCGTAGATCACTAAATTGTCCGAGGGCTTTAAAACATCGCAGTCCTCCTGCACATACGGGCAGCCGTAAGAACTGTATTCTTTATCAAATCCACGCTTCAAATAGTAGTTCGGATTATCAACCGTCTGCATAACGGGATAATTGATATTCGTATCCTCCATGCAAATCCAGCCGACCAAATCATTGTTTTGACGGTACAGCTCGGTAAGCTCCGGCAGTATCGTCTTATCTTCCGAATAGATGATCGGCTCGACAGGCTCGGTTTCGCTGTCCTCTACGAGCTGTACGAGAGAATCGTACATCTGCTCCTGATGTTCCGCCTCCCTGTAATGGTCGATAATGAAATAGCTGCTGACGCCGAGCAGGACGGTAAACGCTGCCATCAACGCAATACAAATCTTTTTTCTCATTGCCATATCCTTTCTGAAACAAGGGGCGGGAGCTTATGCGCTCTCGCCCGGTTTGGTTGTCATCAGCTTATACAGCTTCGTATTTTTCGGGAATTTATTTGCGAACGGTACAAGGGAGCTGCCCACCTTGATAAGCCCGTGTCCGGCTTCCACATTCGTAATATACGACATCTGAAGGTCGGAGATATTTAAGAGCTTCGCCAGCTCCAGCCTGTCCGTGGAAGCCTGATTGAGCATAATGATAAATTCGGAGTTTGCGAGCATTGTCCTTGCCGTATGGCTCTGCAAAAGGTCGTCCACATTCTGCGTAATACCCGTAGCATAAGCACCGTATTTACGCACACGCTTCCAAAGGGTAAAAAGGAAGTTAGCGGAATACTCGTGCTGGAACAGCAGATAAATCTCATCAATGAAGATGAAGGTATTTCTGCCTTTCGCCCTGTTCTGCGTAATGCGGTTTAAGATGGAGTCGAGAACGACCAGCATACCGATAGGCATAAGCTGTTTGCCGAGGTCTAAAATGTCATAGCAGATCAGGCGGTTATTGGTATCCACATTCGTATGCTTCGCAAAGGTGTTCAAGCTGCCGCTTGTAAACAGCTCGATGGCAAGGGCGATTTCCTGCGCCTCCGGCTCATCTTGTTTAAGAAGCTCCTCCCTGAAATCCTGCAAGGTCGGCACTTCGCCCTGATAGTTATTCTGCTGATAGGTGCGGTACACGCTGGCGGTGCAGCGGTCGATAATGGATTTCTGCTTTGCGCCGAGGTTACTGCCGCCGATGAGCTGCTCGCACAGGGACATAATAAACTCCGACTTCAAAATAACCGGATTCGCCCCGTCGCCGTATTCCTTCGTCATATCCATAGCGTTGATATGATTTTGAGAAGTAGCGGAGATATGGATAACCTCTCCGCCGAGCGCCTTCACAAGCTGTGAATATTCCCGCTCCGGATCAATGATGATAACATCGGAATCCGAGGAAAGAATCACATTCTCGATCTCGCCCTTTGCGGCAAAGGACTTACCGCCGCCCGATACGCCGAGAATAAAGGAATTACCATTGAGAAGCTGCTTGCGGTCGGCGATAATCATATTTTTGCTAATCACATTCTGCCCGTAGTAGATACCATTCTCGTGAAAAATATCCTGCACTCGAAACGGGATAAACACGGCAAGGCTTTCGGTCGTAAGGGTACGGAAGGTATCAATCTTCCGCACGCCAAACGGCATAACCGTATTCAGCCCGTCCACCTGCTGAAATTTCAACACGCCGAACTGACAAAGGTGCTTTCTCGCCGTGGTAAGCAGCGCTTCCGTGTCGTTATCAAGCTGTTCTTTGGAATCCGCCGTATGCACAAAGGTAATCACGGCAAACATCATTCTCTGATCCCTCGTCGTTAAATCATCGAGAAATTCTTTCATTTCCTTTTTCTGCTGTTCCATATCGTAAGGGACAGTCGCCGAAAAGTTATTGTTGGAGTTCTGCCGCCTCTGCCAGTTGGTAATATTCGTCTCAACGCCAAGCAGACGGTTTTCCGCTTCCCGTACCGCTTCGTCTGTCGGCACGGGAACGACATCAATCGACATCATCAGATTGCGGTTGAGATCTGTCAGCTCCGCCACCATACTGTCCTTGATATAGGAAGCATACTCACGCAAAAAAAGGACTCTCCCATAACGGTCGCCCATTTTGAAGTAGTCCTTTTCAAATTCCATTGAATCAGGGCAGATATAGTCCTTGAAGCTGTGTCCCTTTTTGCGGGTTTCCTTTATATCAAAGTGGAAAGAGGATTCCTCGCCCACACGGTAAAAGTCGTGGAAGATACGCAGCCTTTCATCGGTTTCCAGCTCCACGCACTTGCTGCCGAGCCTGCCGAAGTGAGCGATCAAGTCAGCGCCCACACGGGCAAAATAATTCCTTGCGTCCTCAATATTCTTCTTGTTGACGGAAATCGTCATATACTTATCCTGCACGATGGCGTTTGCGCCTGTGGCTTTTTCCAAAAGGATTTTATTATACTCCTCACGGTATTCATCAAGGCTGTCGCCTTTCATCGGAATAAGAATGTTGTTCTCAAAGTCCAGCCGATTTAAACGGCGGTTGTTGATTGTGATTTTTGTCGTTGCTCCGGAGTCGAGGGAATTGAGCAGTTCCGAGTATTCAAGGAACATTGCTTCCTTGTCCTCACGGCTGGCAACAGCGTAGTTAATATCGGAAAATTTATAGGTCTTGGAAAACTTGTCTTTCCCAATCTGAAAGATACCGTCATCATAAATGGCGGTAATGGGGATCACATCCTGAACGCCCTTCGGCACGACAAACTTTTCCTTTTCCTGTTTGCGGAGATTGGTAAGTGTTTTAATCATTCGATTTCATAGCCTCCTTTGCTTTTGCTTCGATACTCGGCTTGAACAGCTCATAGTAGGTATTCGTTGAACGGAAAGAGAGCTTCTTCGGCATTAAAAACTCCGACTTAATCCACGCATAAATGAATTTCTCAGCGGTCATTCCGTTGTATTTGACAAAACCAAGAGCCGCAAAGGGTGCGGCTCCCAAAATGCACATCCACGATACGGTTTCCGTGCCGACATAGGGCTTGAGCAAAAAATAAATGCCCACCGCCACCACGCAGGCACAGGCAGAAAAAATGAACTGCCGCAGTGACAGTCCGAAAAACATCGCTTCTGTGTAATTCCTGATTTCTCTGTTGATTTTGACTTCCATTTAGGAACTCCTTTCTTTCATTTTTTTCGCCTGCCGGATTTCATCGGCGCAGACGCACTCGTCCGAAAGACAAGTAACTTTGCCTTTCCGCCGCCCTCCGTAATACAGGCAGTATCTGCAATCGCAGTCCTCAAGGGTGTAGCCCTTGAATTTGTTGTATATTCGTTTCATTCTGTTCTCCTTAAAGTCCCATCATCTCACGGATAATCCGGTCACTCATTCGCACTGCACCGACCAAGACAAGCATATTAAAGAGCAGCTCGCCGATATATGACCAAACCTGCGTGACTGCCGCCGCATTGGGATCGACCACAGGCGGGGAAGAAGCGAACAGGGAGAAGATAATGCAGGCTAAAACGATCACCGCACCTTCAAGGCACACGGCGCAGTAGCTTTTGATAAACGATTTACCTACATTCTGACTCGGCTCTCCCGCAAAAGTAGAAAGCGGAATCGGGGCAAGCGCCGTATACATATATAACTTAAAAAATCTCCCGTACACCGTCATAATGAGCAGGAATGACATAACCGTAATGAACAAGCCGCCAATGAGCGTAACCGCCCAAAGCGGAATTGACTCGAAAAAGCCGCAGCTTTCTATGGTGTCAATCATTTCCTGCGGCAGAGTGGTCTGCTGTGCGGAAGTAAAGCCTGCGGCGGTCATAATCGTGCCGATTGTACCCTGTACGATATTGAACAGGGCAAGCATTAGCTCCATACCGTAAGTGATACCCGCCTTTGCAAGCGCAAATCGGATAAAGAGCTTGACAGCGTGTTCCGGTTTCTTGACATCGGCAAAGCTGCCGCAGGTTTTGACCACGCCAACCACAAAGAACAGCACTAAAAGCGCAAACCCGATTGCCTGCACCGCACCGTGGATGTCCACGATAACCGTCCATATTCCGCCGCCTTTGAAGCTCTGCGGCGTAGTCGTAATAAGCTGCCATATCTCAGCGAGTTTTTCATTCCAAGTTTCGAGGGCGTTCTGGAGATTCTGAACTACCCAGTTATCACTCAATTTCGTAGCACCTCCTTATAAAGAAAAATGGGGCGTCCCTGAATTGTTTTTCAGGAACGCCCCTGAGCGTCGTTTGCGTAAAGGTTAGCCCGTAATCAGAGTGAGGATTTCTTTAGCGAAAGTAATGATGACGCCGCCCGCCAGCGTCAGAAATCCGTTCGCACGCTGCGAAGGATCGTGGGATTTCAGGGAAAGACCTACCTGAACGATACCAAAGCCGAGCAGGATCAGACCAATCGCACGGATAAAGCCGAAAATGAAATCGGACAGGTTATTGACAACGGTAAGCGGATCGCTTGCGGCAAAAGCCGTTGTAGACATCGCAAAAACAGCGGTCACGCTCAAAACCGCAGCACAGTAATAACGAAAGCCTTTCTTTACCTTTCCGGTCATCGGCAGTTTGCGGGTTTCTTTCTTCTGAGTCTTATGAAAAATGTTCATTCTATTTTCCTCCAATCAATTTGTTAAGTTTTCAAAGTCCTCATCGGACAACAGCTCGTAAGTCGTTTCCGAAAGCTCCATTTCGGGAACGCTGTCGAGATCAACATACAGGGTTTCAATGGTCGCCACATTTTTTGTGACTTCGCCGTGCTGATACACGCCGCCTTTCCCGTCTGCGGTATACGCCACATTCGGGTGCTTCAAAATGGCGTACTTCAAATCCATTACCGGAAGCTCGCCACGGATAAACAAAATGGCGTAGCGGTTGTCGAGCATTCTCACTTCGTCAGGGGTAAGCAGCTCACGACCGGAAATCTGATAATTGGTCGAGTAGCTTCCGCTCCGTCCTTCGCTTTTCCCGTAGGTGTTGGTATCAATCGTTTCCTTGCCTAAAAGCTCGGACACATACTTGTGCGTACTCTGTTCATTGCCGCCGAGATAGAGAAATTCATCGCAGTTGCCTACAATGGATTCCCATTGTTTCTCAAACAACGCCTTTAACTGCGCCAGATTTTGCAGGATAATGGATACCGACACGCCTCTTGAACGCATAACGGAAAGTATCTTGTCAAAATCGTCGGGCAGGCTCACATTTGCAAACTCGTCCATAAGAAAATGGACGGGTATCGGCAGGCTGCCGCCGTGGATATGGTCGGCAGAATAAAAAAGCTGCTGGAAAAGCTGCGTGTAAAGGATACTGACGAGGAAATTAAAGCTCGAATCGTTATCCGGTATCAGCGCAAACAGCGCCGTTTTCTTCTCGCCCATTGAAGCAAGGTCAAGCTCATCGGCGGAAGTCAGCGCCGCTAAGCTTTCAAGATTGAATTTCTCCAATCTTGCGGCAAGGGTAATCTGAATGGATTTGAGCGTCTTTGCCGAGCCGGAGTGGTAGGAACGGTAGTATTTCAGGGCGATATGGTCGGGATTATCCATTTCCAAATCGGCGAAAAGATTGTCGAGGGGAGAAGGGCGATTGTCCTCCTCGTCCTCAATCGCCGCCGCCCTGAGCATTTCCATTACCATAGCGAAATTCTGCTCCTCCTCCGGCGCTTCGTAGTGCAGATAAAAAATAAGGGCGAGTAGAAGCATACTCGCCGCAGTGTCCCAAAAAGGATCGTTGGATTGAGAGCCTTTCGGGGTGGTACTCTTAAAAAGGTTGGTCACGAGGCGCTGAATATCGTTGTCGTTTCTGAGATAGACAAACGGGTTGTAACAATGGCTTTTCTCCATTGAAATCAAGTCCAGCACCTTGATCTCATAGCCTGCTTTTTCAAGCAGATTGCCGACATCACGCAGAATTTCCCCTTTTGGATCTAAAATTACCTGAGAGGAATTGCTTGTCTGCATTAAATTCGGCTTGCAATAGAATCTTGTCTTGCCTGCGCCGGAGCCGCCGCACACCAGAGTATTCAGATTCCTCCGGTGTTTTTTCGCATTGAGTCCGATTCGGACATTCTGCGTCATCAGCTTATTTTCCGATGGCGGGCTTTGACGGTACTTTTTATCAATGGCTTTTGCGCTGCCCCATTTCGCTGAGCCGTGTTCCTCACGCCTTCGGTAATTCCTCCGTGTGGATAGATAAATCCCAATCCCCATTCCGTAGAGCAAAAGCAAAACGAGGACAGTTTTTAAGCTGTCCCCGCAAAGCTCGATATGGAACGGATCATTGAATACCGCCAAAAGGCTCGGCAGTATCTCCGGCAGACCGCCCTTGACGGACGGCGCTATCAATAAGCCGAGCCACACAACGGGAAGAATCCCGATTACCGCAAGGATAATCGCAGACTGCCTGCTGCTATCTCGATTCACGGCAGGATTCCTTTTCTACCACTTTGAACTTGCGTCTTGGGGCGTGACCGATTTTGATAATCAGTTCGTCAACAGCGTCGGTGGACTTGCCCTCTTTTTTGAGGTCGGTCTTTTTATCGTTCAGCGAACGGATCACAACGCCGTGTTCATAATCGTCCAAAGCGATATGGTAGAGTTCTTCTTTCATCACAGCTACCTCCGGTTATCTCTCCTGTTCCTTTGAGCGTTCCGCCCTCTGACGGTACAGCTCATCGGAAACACGGGCGGTAATTTCCTTAAACGCCTTCTGCGTCTTGCCGAGTTCAGCTTTGATGTCTTTCGGCTCTTTATTTTTCAATTCATCGGGGATACGGTCAATCGCAAAGTTCTGCGTATCGACGCCGTATTTCTTACAGAGCATATATCCAATGCACACCGCCTGAAATCCCATATCCCTGCGGCTGTATACCTCGCTGTTCATAGAAAGCTCGGCGTGACCGAGTTCCTGAGCGACGCACTGGCAGAGGGCAACGCTGTCGCCGATGTCCCGCTTCACATAAAGCGTCTGATCTTCATTTTTATAAAAAGCGCCCATATCGGGATAGGGCAGCTCACTGGTGCTTTCAATATTGATCGGGGCGCTGTCGAGCATAACCGCCACCAGCTTTCTCGGATCACGGTTAGCGGTCGGGGCGGCAGGGCGCTTGCCGTTGGTCTGTGAAACATCCAGCACTCTTTTCAAATTGAAATCAATGCCGATTGTCCCGTCCTTCTTGGTGTACTCGTATGGATCAAGGATAATAAAGGTCTTGGAGCCTTTATTGACCTTTACGCCCTCAGCCGCCCAATCGTCAAATTCCTTGATCTGGCTTGCCTGCGGGAACTGCTTATACATCAGCAGCGCATTGTTCGCCGTGTACCTGTCCATACGGCTCTGCACATCAAGGTAGGCTTTGAATTTTTCCGGCGACTGCACCACTTCCGAAGCGGTATTGTCGAGCAGTTGATAAATGGCTTCTTTCTCCGCCTTTTTCTTGGCGGCGTATTCCTCCGGCGAAAGTCTCGGCGGTCTTGCGCCGCTGCTTTGCTTATTCTTAAAATCGTTGGTCATATCTTTTTACCTCTCTTTTGATAGATTTGATTTTTGCGGTTGCGGGACGCTAATCTGCCCCAACGCCTGTGCTGTGCGGTTTTCTTCTTTGGAAGCGGTCGGCTCGCTGCGCTCTGTTCCTTTTTCTGCCTTTGCCGCCGCCCTGTATCTGCTGAGATTTTCCTTTACAGACGATTTCACACGGGAAACTCTGAGCTTATCCGCTGTATCCATCGCCTTTTGCTCCAAAGACGCAAATCCTTTCTGCGCTTTTTAAAATAAACGGGACAGCCTTGATAAAACGCCTTTATCACTCTTGGAATGTTCCGCTTCCTTTGCGGCTTTCCCCATAAACAGCAGCCCCATATTTTTCAAATGCCCTTTTGCGCCCTGAAGCTCCGCCTGCATAGCGGACAGCTTCTTTGTGTCCTGCGCCATCTCCTTTGACATTCTGCCGAACATAGCGGACAGCTTATCCAGCGCTTCGGGGATTTTCATTGCCCTGACCGACTCGGCAAGGGCGTCCCTGCCTCTTTCCCGGAACGCCCGCACAGCGTTTCCGGCTGACTGGATCAGATTGTCCTTCATCTTTTTGACTGCGGAAAATCCCTGACGGATTTTGCCCTCCGTTTTTTCCACAAGGGTATGGCACTTGCTCCGCAGCGTGTTGTTGTGGATCAGATTGATTTCACGGCGCATATCCTGAAGCTCGCCGAGCATTTCAGTAAGCGTATTTTCCATACCGCCGATATAGCTTACCAGCGACTGCACCTCGTTTTTCTCTTTCATCAAGCCGTTTTTATCGAGTGTGTCTAACAGCTCCACGATCTGCGGGTGTTCCTTTAGTTGATCCATTTCGCTCACCTCTCTTTCGGCTTCTTGGATTTCTTCGGCTGCCTGTGAACGGTCTGCCGATTGGCTTCAGGGGTTTTCGGCTTCTCTTTGGAAGCCTCCGGCACAGTACGCTCTGCTTCCTTTTCCGCTTTGGCAGCCGCCTTGTATCGGTCGAGCTTTTCCCTGACCGAAGGCTTCTTATCCGCTGCCTTTGCGACACCCTTATCAGTGTGCGTACCTGTCGTTTCTGAGTCTCGCTCTGACAGAGGGCTTTTGTCCGTCTTTGCGACCGAGGGGTTTTGGTGGGAATTTCCCTCCTTCTGTATTGGCTTTCCCATCGCTTCCTCCACAATAATCTCGCCCCTTGATCTCGCAGGCACTTCATTGGCAGCCGCTTCACGGTCTGCCACATCTTTTTCCGCTTCGGAAACAATGGAAGCCTTATCGACTTTGCCGAGTTCAAAGCGGTCGGAAATTCGCTGGATTTTCGCAGCGTCCTCCGCACGGGCGATAATATCGACCATCGCCGTATCGCTCTTGGTGTTTTTATCACGCAGAACGCAGTAAAGGACGCCGTATCGTTTTGCCTGTTCGGTAAACTTCGGCAGGTCTTTCTGCTGGAACGAAAAGACCTTCAGCTCCTTGCCGGACTTAATCATATTGGTAAGCCGTGCTTTCCCCCGTGTCTTATTCGACTGGCTGATCTCCTGCTTCAGCACGGAAGCTAACAGAATAGCGATATTCTTCGCCGCCGAGCCTGTGAGCCGGACAGCCACTTCAAATCCTTCAAGCGATAGCCTGACGATTTGTTCTGCTGCGTCACCGCCGTTGTTCATAGTTTCGGGACTCCTTTCTTTGAGATTTTTCTTCCTCTGCCTTGACTTGCGAAAGGGTATCGGCAATTACGCCTGACCGCTTCGCAATCCCGTCGCAGAGCTTTACTTCTTTGCGAAGCTCTTTCAAGCGTTCGGAGATAGCTGAAATTTTCATCTTTGCCGCCGACAGCCGTTCATCTGATATATCTACCTTTCGTATTTCATTTCGGAGATGTGTTCTGTCGGCGGTAAGGGTTTTGATTTCGTCCTCAACCGACCGCTTATATGAAAAAAGCTGCTCGTCCGTACCGATCTGGTGCTTGCCGAGCAGCGTTACCTGTTTGGTGAGTTCGTCCATCTTCATCAGATCGTCTTTGAGAAGATAGTGAAGTCTCGCCGTATTCTGTTGTTTCTGATTGTGCTTCGGAAGGTAGCCGAGCCGATAGCAGTAGTAGAGATACAAGCCATACAGACCGCCGACCTTTTGGATTCTGCTTTCTCTTGTGGGAAGGCGGTACTGCCGGACAATATAGGTCTTTGGCTGGAACGGCTTGAACACGATATTATCCCGATTGGCAATAAGCCGTTCAAGGATTTTCTCTTTGGTGTATTCCTCGCCGAGCCGATAAGTCCGTATCGGTTTTTCACTGCCTTTCGGTGTAACCGTCGCATACTTACGATTAGGACTAAAATTCGAGTGATAGCCCATCACGCCCAGCTCATACTGGAACTGCCGCAGGTTACGGCTCATCGCAATCGCTTCGTCAATCGCTTTTTTGGCGTTGTTGTATCGGGTGGGCATACCCGCCTCGTCCTTCATCGTAAGGTAAGAGGGCGATCTGTGCAGCTCCGGCTTTTCTACAATGGACAGCTTATGCTCCAAGCAAATCTCGTCGGCGATATGGCGGAAGTAGTACCAAGACTTTTCTTTATCTTTCAGCCGCTTCCCATCGACAAAGGAAACGGAGTTGATGACAAAATGGCAGTGGAGATGTTTCGTATTCAGGTGGGTAGTGACGACCACCTGAAACCTCTTGCCCCACATCTTCCTTGCAAACTCCATTCCGATCTGCTGCGCCTGTTCGGGCGTGACCTCGTTTTCCTTAAAGCTCAGATACCCGTGATATGCCTGAATCCCGTCCGTCTTGTCGAACTGCTCCTTGACGGTAATGAACTGGTCACGAGCCATCGCCACATTGCAGTTGATACCGTCGCAGAAAAACTCGTGTTCCGTTTTCTCCTCGTCCTTTGCATAGGCAAGCACATCTTTGAGCGCCTGATAATCTTCGGCAGAATATTCGGGGTTGGCGGTCTTTTCGGGGTTGGTCGTATAGTCGAGTACCTGATCGAGCCGGACGCTTACCTTCCAAAGCTTTGTTACTGCCATTTCAATCCGCTTTTTTCAGGGCGCAGAAATTCACGCTCAATCGCCGCCTGAAACTTGTGCCACCTCAGCGCCTCGTTCTTCAGCATTTGCGAATCCACAAAGCCGAGGGCGTTCGCTTTAATGGCGAGCTGATTGATGTTGTTGCCGATAGCGGAAAGCTCCCGCATAGCGTCGTAAAATCTTTCGTCCGGTTTTTCTCTCGGCTCATAGCCACGAAGCAGCAGTCGAATCAGCGCCGCTTCGGTCAGGCAGGCTTTCTTTGCTTTCTTCTTCAAGTCCTGTGCTTCCACCTTAGAAAACCAAAACTGTTTTTTGACTGTTCGTTTCACAGCTCCTCGTCCTCCTTTCGGGCGTTAGAGCCGCCGTGGATTCGGTTGATCTGCATAAGGCACATTATCGTCACGCCGATAACGCCGCCGAGCAGGAAGCCTATCATAAAGAATAGAAATTCGTGCATAGTCAAAATCCTTTCCTGTATTGGGGTATTAGGGGCAGCCCCTAACGAGCTTTTACTGTTTTTGCCCGATAGGAGTAAAAACAGTCTGCTCGCTAAGCTAATGCAGACCTATCCGGCTGCCCCGTATTTTGCGGTTTATCGCTCAAAATCTTTTGTTTTTGGTTTATACGGTATCGCTTTAATGCCATCGTCGGTACGCACAAATGTCTCAGGATACCTAAACTTCTCCGCATATTTTTTCTCCAAGTCCGGTGTTAGACTTAAAAACTTTTCTGAAGAAATGGGAGCGTAGCAGATGAAAAAATCTCCTGCAATTATTTCGATCATCTCCCGTTCTTTGATATAGCAGCGTTCAATTTTCCAACCGTCCTTGCCGCCTTTTTCAGCAGCCATATATGCGTCTAATCGAACATTTTTGTCTGTACCATCAAGCGAAGTGCCGAAAACAGAATAACCACTCATATTCGGACGATAGGCTTTGTTATCGCTGGAAACTATATAGGTACGGGATTCCAACGGATATTTTTCCGTAAAACTGTCCTCGGTAAATACGATATATCCGTTAAGATGTTGACCGCTTTTCTCGGCTTCTCTGAACTTCTGCGCCATTTCATCGTAACGCATATCCACTTTTTCCTCAGAATAAATCGCTCTGTTCAAGGGCAACCCGATCATCTTTCCTTCCTCATTACAGATGATTGCGACTTCATCTTCAAACGGCATATATTCCTCAATATCTCCGCCCACAAGCGCCTGCATTGCTTCAAGAGAATCTTTGATTTCAATAAGTTTCGGATACTTCCCAGCCTGAACGAGAAGAACGGAAACCGTATCTTTTTCCTCACCAGAACAAAATCGTTCGCTGATTTCACATTTATCTGGTTCAAACGCCACCTTTCTAAATCCGAAAGAATCACAGAAGTGAAAGTCCCTTGTACCGTCCTCTTGAATAACCTCCACCACATCAGATACCGAAAGGGAACGGGCTTTATATCCTGCGGGATGGTTTAAATTAAACATCTGATACACTTCTTCAAGGTTGGTGCAATTCACATCACCCTCAAATACTTTGTCATAAACACTGCTGTCTATCTCCGAACTACCCTGAAACTTGGGCAGGCTCTCATAATTCATAAAGGCAATATGATTCGGATCTCGACTCATATTTACCTGATAAACTCGTATATTCATCGTTCAAAATTCCTTTCTTTTGATTTCCATATTCCTAACTGAATACAGAGATAATCGTTATAGTCCTTACCTTTCTTCGGCGGCTCGTCAAAGATTTCGTACCGCTTTGGCAAGATTACTTTTAACGCCTGAGTTGCTTTTCTTCCTGCGTTGTCGTTATCAAAGTGAATGTGTATTTTCTGAATATCCGGTCGCTCCGCAAGATATTTGATAACGGCTGCCGGCGTTGTGCTGTCCTCAATTTTTTTTTCGGGAGGTAAACACCCGCAAGGGAAACAAGGTTTTCCTGCCGCCAGTCCTTCCCGGAAAGCTTGGAAAGCGTTGCGTAAGAAAGCAGGTCAATAGCACATTCAAAAAGGTGTACCTCGTTGCTTTCGCTGTCTGCTAACCGAAAAGAATAGTGCTTGTCACTGCCGGAACAATCGCCTAAAATGCGGCGGCTGTTTGTCGCTCGAAAAGCGGCGTATTTCGGTTTTCTATTCTCGTCAAAGCCAACAAAAACAATATTGTGGTAAGGCAAGCTCTCGAAAATAACGCCTTTTTTGATACATTCGTCGGTAATTGCCCCGTCAATTCCTCTGCTGAACAGGTACTCTTTGATCTTGTCGGTTGTTTTGCTTTTTTCGGGCAGTAGGAGAATTTTCGGCTTTTCACTCTGCTTTGGTTTGACCGTCAAAGTAGGCATAACCGCCGCCTTTCCCATCAGGGTTTCGACTGCCTCCACAAAAGAAAAGCCCCTGACTTTCACAAGATAGTCAATGGCGTTATATCCACCGATTCTCTGCGACCACCACATCCATTTGCCGTTTGAAATCTTTAGGCTGTCGTGGGTACGGGTAGTGTAGTTGTTGCCAGAAATTCGCACCAGTTCGTGCGGCTCACAGTTTTTCAGATAGGTCAAAAGGTCGATCTGCCGAGCCTGTTCGATCACCTCCGGCGCAATATATGGCATATCAAATCTTCCTTTCCCTGAGAAGTTCTGCGACTTTTTCGATGGAATCTTCCATATCGTCCACCTCAATATTCATCATCCACTCGTCCCAAGACAGCTCCAAAACATTTTTTGTTTTCATAAGGGAGCTTACCATTTCAGGCGGAAACTCCGTATTCTCCACATAGTCATACAACTCGCACATAAAAGCAAACTGCTTATCGTTTGTGATGATTGTTGCCTGCGGCTGGCAGAGATACCGCCGTACATATCGAATTAGTTCCCTTTCAAGTTGGCATTGAAGTACCAGCATATCCCCACGGATTGTTTTTAATTTGTGTACCATTTTTCTTACCTGCTTTCTCTGTTTTTGTCCCGTTTGAGTACATCGTTTGCCCTTGTTTCGATGGAATCCCGAATGGTATCCATATGCTCAACTTCTCTGTCCCTAAACTCTTTATAGACATCATCAAGCGGACAGGGGGAGCGAAGCAATGCCTTTGCCTGTTTCGGAGAAAGCTCCATTTCTTCCATACACATCACGATGTCCTCTCTCATCGTGTACTCGTAGGTATGATTCAGAATTTCCTCCGGCGGCTGTGAAAGCAGCCAGTCTTTGTACTTGTCCTGCTCCGCTTTCATCTTGTCGTAAAGCAGGGCATTGTAGTCTGTTTCGCCCATAAGCGAACACCTCCTTAAACAAAAATATAGCCGCTTGATTTTTTGAAAACCAAGCGGCTATGTAAAGATATTTGTTATTCGGTAAGTCCTATTACTTTAGGTCATCAATGCTTCCCGTTTGAATGGCGGGAATATTTTTTTTAATTTTTTTCTCCGACCAATCCCACCATCTAATATCCAATAATGATGATATGGTATCTTCAGAAAATCTCTTTCTGATTTGTCGTGCGGGTACACCGCCTACAATCGTGTAAGGCGGTACATCTTTCGTTACTACTGCCCGAGTACCAATGATTGCTCCATCACCAATGGTAACACCAGACATAATAACAGCTTCATATCCAATCCATACATCATTTCCGATAACAATGTCTCCCTTATTATCCCACGAATCTGTCACATTGCTTTTGTCCAGTCCCCATTCTTCAAAAAACAATGGGAAAGGATAAGTAGACAATGACTTCAAAGTGTGATTAGCACTCGTGAAAATAAACTTTGCACCACACGCAATAGAGCAAAATTTCCCAATAATCAGTCTATCGTGATTGATAGGATAGTGGTACAGAACATTATTTTTTCAAAATCCGTTGGATCATTTACGAAATCATTATACATCGTATAATCGCCAACAATAATGTTTGGATTTTTTACTACGCTCTTTAAGTATACCGTTTGTTTGTCCCCGGTACGAGGATAGATTTTAGTTTCCGAAATAGCCATTATTAACCTCCTGATATTTTATTTTAGACTATTTCGGTTACTACAATGCAGCGTTTCACCTACAAATCACCTCTCTCAAATCAATCATTTTATAAATTGCATAGGTGTATATCGTATGCCATCCGAAAGTTGCTCCGTATCAATATCTACGAAACCCAGTTTATGATAGACGGGAACTGCATACGGAGAAGAATTTACTGTAATGGTTTTGCTTGAACTATTTTCTCGTAGGAAGTCCCACAACTTTCTACCAATGCCTTGTCTTTGATACTGTGCTTTCACAAAAAAGCAACAGATATGCTTCCGGTTTTCGTTTGTTGCGATAACTCCCTTTAGTTCTTCTTCGTCATAAGCGCCCCAAAATTCTAATGTTTTGATGATCTCTTTGTTCTCAATAAAATCCTGAAACGACTTAACTCCTTCTTCAGAATAATCGGGAGCCTCAAATTGTAAAAAAGTTTGCCAAATCAAGTCAATGGCATTTGTAATTTGAGTATCATCTATTTTTTTGACTTCCATACTAAGCACCTCGTAAATTTTCGTTATGACCGTTCCTTTTCGATCACATAGGACTGCAAGCTTCTTTTGCAACCATTCTTTTCGTAAAACTTTTCTATCCCCGGCTGCGCTCCAAAATACAGCATAGTAGGGGTATTATCCTTTGCAAGTTGCAAGAGTTTACTGCCGACTCCCTGTTTTTGATATTCAGGAAGGACGAGCAACTCTGTAATCGTACCGAAATAATATCCGTCTGTAAGAATACGCAAGCAGCCAATCAGTGCCTCATTTTCATAAGCAGTAATATTGATTGTCTGAGACAATGCACACTGTGTTTTTTCAATATCATAATTGCCTTGCCATACTTGTTTGACGAACGCAATAAAGGTAAATGCGTCCAGTTTTTTATCATCTACTATATATTCCATCTTTCTGTCTCCATATTTCCTTTATTAAATTCGTGACGGAAATCTACCACGATAATCAACATATCAAAACCAATTTGCCTTTTCATCTCTAAATCGAGGTTGATCGCCATATTGATACGGATTATAGTTATTACGGTTGCAGCCAAATTCTTTTAAAGACTTAATTTTGTTATCATCCGTCCACTCTACAAGTGAAATGCCGTCAAATTCTTCTATGCTTCCAGCGTTCATTTCATTTTTGAAGTACCATTCCACGATAGTCTGATTACCTTTATGGAAAAACTGCTTAATGTCCCAAATAAGGACTTTGCCCCGTGTATTCCACTCGTCAAACCAGTGCTTAACAGTTTTTCGATCCTGATATTTTGGACTCCAGCTTTCTGTATAAACCACATCTTCTGTAAAAATATCATCTATACCTAAATCCTGCTGCTTCAGCCACATATCAAACCATAAACGGATAATGTTTTCTCTCTCATTCATTATTAAAAACCCCATCTCTATCTTTCTGCCCAAAAGTCTTGTAAAATACTGACCAACTCATTCGGATTATCTTTGTTGACTTCGTGACCGGAATCATCTACAACAACCAGTTTGCTGTTTTTCATTGCTTCGTGAAATCGCTTCGCACTCCCCATATTCGTTTTATCCTTTGCGCCGCAAAGAATAAGGGCGGGACAATCAAGCGCTGTCGCCGAATCCATAAAATTGAAATCAACCATTGATTTGCTCAAACGAATAAAATCTTTTTTGCTTACGCCCATATTCTGAAATACGGCTTTGGGCATAAATCTAAATACAATATTTTGAAATTTCAGCAGTCCTTTCGGTATCTCAAACGGCGTTCCGATCAAAACAAGAGAGTTTATTTTCTTCGGATGTTCAATAGCATAATTGAGCGCAAGTAATCCCCCAAGCGAAAGCCCGCAAAGATTCAGACGATCTTGGTGTGAATCACATAGTCTACTGAACGCCTGATAAACAGTGTTATAGTCTAACTCCTTACCTTTTGCAAGGTCAAATAAATCAGGAGCGACAGAGGAAATTCCCCTCGTTTCCAACTCATTTTTAATGGTATCCCAATCCTTACTGATTTGTCCCAAGCCGTGAATCAAAATATTTTTCATAGGAAAATAACCTCAGTTTTCTTGACATTGACTCTCAAAGAGCCACTTTATTATATCACAGCACTATGTCTTTTTCCACCTTGCCGTGATAGATATAGCCGCCTGATTTTTTGTAAAACCGAGCGGCTATGTAAAAAAGATGTTCAGTTTTTAGAACGATTTGTTTTGCAAGCTGTAAGCCATTTATCTCGACAACTTAGGATTTGTTAGTGCCTTTACGGCAGAAGTTTTATTGTCTTGTTGTTGATTTCTACTTCCAATGTTACATCATATTCCATAATCCATGACTGACTATTTTTTAATAAGTCTAATATAAGTTGGTCTGGTTTTTCTTTAAAAGTAACTCGTAAAATAATTGGACATTTCAAATATTCATTTTGAAATTCTGCACTCTTAGTATACTTCAAATATGCTTCAATTTTAGTCAACAATGCTCTTTGAGTTTTTTCTTCTCCATCAATAAAACCATAGCAAATCAAGAACAGTACAATTTCTCCTGTTTTCTTTTCTGCCATAATATCAATGGAGTATAAATCTCCAAACATTTCTTCTATCGTCATATAATAATTCTCCCGTTTTGTTTTCCACAAATATCAATTTGTATTTTGATTATTATATCACAGAATTGTGTCTTTTTCCACCTTGCCGTGATATGTAAAGGCGGTATGAGACTTCTCCCATACCGCAAAAAGGTTATCTCTCATAAGCTCTTTCCTTTGGAGCGGGTACGCTGTCGCCCTCATCAGGCGCACCGTCCACCAACTCATTTTCCCGCTTGTCTACATTGAGCAAGCCGTTTAAGACATTGAGGCGATTTGTCTTTTCGGTCAGTTCTTCTTCCTTGTCAAACGGTTTTTCAACCTCTGCTTTCGCAGTAGCAAATTGCTGTTCGAGGGTTGAAAGCTCCCTGCTTTTTGCCTCCAGCTGTTCAGGAATTTTCTCAATGGCATTGTCGATTCGGGTAATATTGCCGATAGCGTCCGTGCCTAAAGAAACGGAACGGGAAAGACTGCCCTTGATTTTTACCTGATAGGCTTTCTCAAAGGTATCAAAGGAAAGCTCCAAATCAAAGCCTCTGTACTTGCCGAGAGGGACGGGATCAGGCGAGGTCATCTCTTTGCAGGCGTCAATGATTTTCTGTCCGCCTTCCGCTTTTTCGGAATAAGAAACACCCTTAACCTCAATCCCTATAAAGGTATCGTCAAGAGGTTTCGGGTGTTCTTTTGCAAGAGATCTATCCTTTTCCAGCCCCGCAATCGTCTCTTTTATCCGGGCGATTGTTGTCGGGTAATATTTGATGATTTTGTCCTCCAGCTCATATTTTTCGGAGAGATAATTGGACTTCAAAAGGCGCAGTTTCTGCACCTGAATATCCAAGTCCATTTTCTCCTTGATGTGCGGATTGTCCGCCGCAAGCATTTTGATCTCTGCATAAGAGAGAGCAGTAGCGTCCACATCTTCACAGGAACGCACGGGCGATTTGCTCGTCATAATCTGACTTGCGAACTTCTGCTTGCCCTCTACGAGCTGCCAGCAGTATGCGTCAAAAGTCCCTTCCGTAACATATCGGTACAGACCGACCTTCGGGTTTTCGTTGCCCTGCCGCACCGTCCGTCCGGCACGCTGCTCCAGATCGGCAGGTCGCCACGGGCAGTCAAGGTCGTGGGAAGCAATGATCTTGTTCTGCACATTCGTCCCCGCACCCATTTTCTGGGTACTGCCCATCAGGATTCGCACTTCGCCACGGCGCACCTTTTTGAATAGCTCCTGCTTTTTGACTTCGGTATCCGCTTCGTGGATAAACTTGATTTCCAATTCGGGAATACCACGCTCGATCAGCTTCTGTCGTATATCCGTATAGACGGAAAATTCGCCTGCTCCCTTTGGAGTGGAAAGGTCGCAAAAGAGAAGCTGCGTCAGCTTTTTATCGCTGTTTTCCTCCCATATACGGAATACTTCGTATACGCAGGCGTTGACTTTACTGCCTTCCTCATCGGGTAACATTGGATTCATCATTCGCTGGTCAAGGGCGAGCTTCCGCCCGTCGTTTGTAACTTTCAGCATATTGTCCACGCTGGAATCTATACCGCCGCCCCTTATCTTTTCAGCTCGTTCGCCGAGAGAGGCGACCATATCTTTTTGCACCTGCGACGGCTTCACGGCGATGTTATGATACTCCACTTCCGGTACGGGAAGATCGAGCATATCTGCGGTTTTGATGTCTGCCACCTGCTTGAACATCGCCATCAGTTCGGGCAGATTATTGAATTTCGCAAAGCGTGTTTTCGCTCTGTATCCCGTTCCTTCGGGTGTAAGTTCTACCGCCGTGACCGTCTCGCCAAAGCTGGAAGCCCAAGCGTCAAAGTGCTGCAAATCGTGTTCTTGCAGCGTTCGGTACTGCAAATACCGCTGTATGGTATAAAGTTCTACCATTGAGTTAGAGATCGGCGTACCCGTTGCAAATACAACGCCACGCCCTCCGGTAATCTCGTCCAAGTAGCGGCACTTCGTAAAAAGGTCGGAAGATTTCTGCGCTTCCGTCTGGGCGATACCACCTACATTCCGCATTTTTGTATAGAGATACAGATTCTTGTAATAATGACTTTCATCTATGAAAAGCCTGTCTATACCGAGTTCTTCAAAGGTTACGACATCATCCTTTCTTGATTGATCGTTTAATTTTTCCAGCTTCGTTTGCAGGGATTTTTTCGTCTTTTCAAGCTGCTTGACGGAAAACCTGTCGCCACGGTTTCTCTTTATATCCGCAATTCCCTCGACAATATCATCAAGCTGTTGCTGTAAAACAGCTCTTTGTCTTTCAATACTCATCGGTATTTTTTCGAACTGACTGTGACCGATGATTACAGCGTCGTAGTCGCCTGTTGCAATCCTGCCGCAGAACCGTTTACGGTTCTTCATCTCAAAATCTTTTTTCGTAGCGACCAAGATATTCGCCGCAGGATAAAGCTGTAAGAACTCCGCCGCCCACTGTTCTGTCAAGTGATTGGGGACAACAAAAAGGGACTTATTACACAGTCCGAGCCGCTTGGACTCCATAGCGGCGGCAGTCATTTCAAAGGTCTTGCCCGCACCCACAGCGTGTGCCAATAAGGTATTCCCGCCGTAAAGGATATGGGCAACCGCATTTTTCTGATGTTCCCTGAGTGTAATTTCAGGGTTTATGCCACTAAAAACAATGTGGCTTCCATCGTATTCACGGGGGCGAATTGAGTTGAACTTTTCGTTATACAGCCGCACCAGCTTTTCCCGTCTTGCGGGATCACGCCATACCCAATCCTGAAAGCCCTGCTTGATAAGCTCCTGCTTCGACTGGGCGATAGCGGTTTCCTTTTTATTGAGGACAGCTTTCTTTTTTCCCTCATCATCTTCGATATAGTCAAAGACACGCACATCTTTCATATTGAGCGTATCTTCAATAATTTTGTAGGCATTGACACGCTTTGTGCCATAGGTATTGTAGGCTTTCAGGTTCCCACGGTCATAGGATTTTCCCTCCACATTCCATTCGCCCGTCAGCTTTGAGTAATGGACTTTGATATTCCATCTCGCATAAACGGGCGTATCCAAAAACTCGTACATAAACTGCTGTGCGATTTCTTCCGGCAGCCAAGTCGTGCCGAGCTGCACGAAAATCTCGCTGGCAGTCAGGTCTTTCGGCTGTACCTTTTCCAGCGCCTCTACATTGATGTTGTAATCTTCGGGATAAACTTCTGCGGATTTTTTCGCCCAAGCGAGCTTTTCCCGCACATTGCCGGAGAGGTATTCGTCCGCCATCAGGTACTTTTGCTCATCACTGCCGCCGTAGCCGTACATCGGATTCAGGAAGATAACGCCCTTCAATTCCTCATAGATTTCCTGCTCGGTCTTGCCCGTAAGGGAACACATATATTCCATATCCACACAGGCTTTTTCGCCCATAGATACGGCAAGCGCTTCGCTGACGGTATCCACCGAGGTAACGGGTGTGTGTGGCTTGATCGTCCGCTTCGTGAACATATCCGCCTTGCGCTCCAGTTCTCCATTTTCGTCCAGTACCTCCAGTGCGGAAAGCAGGGCAAAGGAGCTGTCCTGCGAAAAAGCGGACACATTCGCACGGGAATTGATCAGCCCGTACTTTTTGGAGAAGGTATCATATAGTTCATTTAGCTTCTGCTGTTCCTTTTCAACTTCGTAATCGGGATAATCTGCGGTCTGCATTTCAATCAGGTTTCTGACGCAGTCACGGATCGCAATCATACCCTTAATACGGTTTTCTGCGGTAGCAGAAACATCGACGGGAGCCATACGGCTGTTTTCACGATAGTAGATTTTATCGTCCACAACCGTATAGGAAAAGTTGCGGACTTCGGGATCGGCAGGAATGGAGTTATCTTCTTCGGTCAGTTCCTCGTCCACCTCATAATCGGTGATCTCTGCGTGGATATTGGAGATTGCTTCTTCTAAAAGCTCGGCAAGGTCGGCGTTTTCATAGGGAACAACGGTATCTTCCTCGCCGAATCTGCCGGACACGGTTTTCCATTCGCCCAATACCATTTCAGGGTGATCGACGAAGTAGGTGTTCATCTTTACGCCGTTTTCATCGGTGTTTAGGTGTACCCATTCCGGTTCAAGGTCAATAAGTCTGTCACGCTTCTGTAAGATCAAAATATCCGAGACAACCTCTGTTCCGGCATTGCCCTTAAAGGTGTTATTGGGCAGTCGGATTGCGCCGAGAAGATCCGCTCGCTGTGCAATATACTTTCGCACAGCAGGACTCTCTTTATCCATTGTGCCTTTGCTCGTAATGAGCGCCATTACGCCGCCCGGTCTGAGCTTATCTAAGGATTTCGCAAAAAAGTAGTCGTGGATTAGAAAGTTATGCTTGTTATACCTCCTGTCGTTGACTCGAATATCACCGAATGGCACATTGCCAATAACAGCGTCAAAGAAGCTGTCGGGAATATTGGCTTCTTCAAACGGCTGTGCCGCAATCGAGGTTTTCTGATAGAGCTGCTGTGCGATACCCGCCGAAATTTTGTCGATCTCAACGCCGTAGATTTTGCTGTTCTGCATAGACTGTGGCAGCATACCGATAAAGTTTCCAATTCCACAGGAAGGCTCCAAGATGTTGCCCTCACGGAATCCCATCTGTTCCATTGCCTTGTAAATTGAGGAAATGACGACTGGCGGGGTGTAGAAAGCGGTCAGCGTGCTTGCTCTTGCGCTCTCGTATTCATCAGGGGAAAGGGCGGTGTAAAGCTCGATAAACTCATCAGCCCACGAGGAATTGTTCTCGTCAAAGGCTTCGGGAATACCGCCCCAACCGACATATTGTGAAAGGATTTCCTGTTCTTCGGGTGTAGCAAAGCGATTCTCAAACTCACATTCCTTCAACACACGGATTGCTTCCATATTCCTACGGAAGCGTTCTTTTTTGCCTGCCTCCGGCACTTCGTGGGAGGCGAGGTCAAAGGTATGCCGTTCAGACAATGGGATTTCGGGGTGCAAATCAAAGGTCTGTACCCGTGAGCGTTTAGGTTGGACAAAAGCAGGTGTTAATGGCTTAGCTTCTTTTTGTTCAGGCTCAAGCTGTCCGGCAGCTTCCTTTTCGGAAACAGACTTTTTCACCTGTTCCAAATAGTCATTTGCCTGCCACTCGCTCTTAAATTCCTCGCTGACGCCTTCATCGTCGATATAGATCGCTTCTGTCAAATCGTCCCAAATGGCGTAGCCCTCATCAGTTTCAATAACGAAAAATCTTTCATCAGGCGGGAGTGCGTTTTCTGTCCTGTCTTTTACAAGATAAGGCGAATCAATGATTTCGTAGACATTTAACGGGGTATCCTGTTTTGTGATGAAGGTTTGATCTATGGTTTTTCCTTCTGCGTCTCGATACACATAAAAGCGTAAGCGTGTGCCGAATGAGCTTTCTTCCTCAATATCCTTTTTGAATTGATACTCGCTGGTATACTCATCTGTGTGGATTATATTTCCATCTTCATCAAGGTACTCAATCCTGCCGACTGGCTGCGACTGTACCGGATCTTCCTTGTTGCTTGATACAATGTTGCGGGTATTTCGCTCTCCGTTTTCGGCGGCAGAAACCGCCACATCAAAGCCACGGTCAAGCAGCATATTGATATAGGTTTCCAAGCGGTTTGCCGGAAAACCACACATTTGAGTTCGCTGATTGTTTCCAATAAAGCGAGAAGTCAGATTCAGTTCTAACGCTTCGCTGACGGTTTGTGCGTCCGCTCCATAGGCTTCAAAGAAATCGCCCACCTGATACAGCACAAGACTGTCAGGATTTTCTTCCTTGATCTCACCGTATTCACGGTAAGCGTCTGTAAAACGGTTGCTGCGCTCGTTTTGCTGAACAAGCTGCATAAAGTTATCCTTGCTCTCCAAGCGTGGCTGCGGGTTTTGCTCCGAACGATCCATCAGCTCCACATTCCAGTCATCTACCCGTGTAATTTCAAACGGCTTGCCGTCCAAATACACTCTGTCACCCACTTGATAAGAAGCGGCAAACAAAGACTTTTGCTGTTCCTGCGCTGCCGCCTGCTCTATCCTTGCCACTACATCTTCGGGCAGTCCGTCCACATAGTAGTGAATTTCACCTTCATCGCTGATATGGGCAATCGTTTGGTAATCGCCGCTTTCCTCAACAGCTCTGTTCCAGACGGTAAGACCGTTACCAAGATAGCCCATACCAATGTCAAAGGCAGGCGCTTCATCTGTTTTTTCTTCGGACGGTAACTCCTTAACCTTCAGGTGATCGTTCATTGGGTTTTCCCGCACCTTGCGGTCGAACTCTGCTCTGTCCATCTCCTTTTGGAATAATGGAAATTGGACATCGTGAAGTACAACACGCTCATCGTTAAAGGAAAGGATTTCATATTCGTCTGCGCCCATATATACCGTATCACCGAGATGATAGGCATACGCTGAATTTTCAGGAGTTTCAGATTGTTCGATTGACAAAATCGGATTAAAGTTTCCGGTGTATTCAAATAACTCATTTTCGCCCGGAATATATAGTCTGCCGTTTTCTACGCATTTGAAAATATCTGCTGATGAGCTATTTGCAGCATTATAAAATTCTTCGTAAGAATATGGGTGAGTAGCCCCTTCATAAGCCGACATTCCAAGAGTATTGTTGGAAATAGTTTCATTACTAATCTCTTTTAGCGTCCTTCTGGCAGAGAGTATTCCTGTTGGCTCAAAGTGATAACCGTTGTACTCAAAAGATTTGGAAACAGCCGTATTGTTTTCGGATGGCGCAGATGAGAGGATTTCACGGTTTCTCTGTTCTTCGGCAAGTTCAGCCCGGCGCTCCTCCTGCTTTTCGAGCCACTGCGGATAAATCTCTTTTTCTTTCGGGTTGAGATAACGGTCAAGGCGTATCAATTCTTTGATTCGCTTTTCTACCTGATTCCAATTCAGCCTGATATGAGGCTTATCATCACCGATACCCTTTGAAATCAAAATACCTTTTCCGTCGTGCTGCTCGTCAATCCCTGTACCTGTAATTACAGGATAGGAGCCGCCCCAACCATATTCGTCCTTTAGGAAATCGACATTTTCCTTTGCCGACAAACTTTTTTCAAACTGTTCAAAGATACGGAACTTTCCCTCAGATACGCCGCTTCCACGAGTGAGAACAGCGTCAATGATTTCCTGTGAAAAAGAAAAAGCAGAGGTTTTTTCCTCTGCCTGCGTTTCCATAAAGTTCAGTTGTCCATCTACCGACGGAAGCGGCTTCATTGTATCCTGTAATTCACCGAGAAGCCGCATTGCTTCAAAGTGCTGTGCGATCACACCCCAATCATAGAAACTCTGTTTTGTACGGGACAGGTAACTGCCTTCCCAAAGCTGAAGCACATTCTGCCAAGTTTTGTACCCGACTCGCCGCCCATCGCTCAAAATTACTTCAGTATAATCATTGTTGAAAATACCTTTGATATATTCGGTGCGGACGGCGTTATCGGGATTGCTTTCATAGAAAGCACAAATTTCGTCCTTTGAGGCTTTCAAGTGGGGCGTTATGCCGAGGATTTCACGAATTGTATCATCTCCGCCGAAAAACGGTAGACTGGTATCTTCGTGTCTCCTGTCATAATAGTCTAAGCGAAGATTACTTCCGCTTTCACGATCTCCTGTACTCTGTTCCTCAAGTTGTTCATTCCCTGTACCCACTTCATCATATCCGCCGCTTTCAGGCTCTCTGTCAAGCCCTCCTGCGCTGCCATCTGCTTCATCAGGGTTTCTTCCAGTTTCATCGCCGTCTGTTCTACCTCCGCCAAATGCTCCGTCAGGGTACAGCTCGTCAGAAGATTGTAATACCGGATTTTGTGGTGTTCCTTGAGAAACTTCCGTCTCATCTGAGCGTATCTGCCTAAAATCCCCTCCGGCTGTTCCGGCATTGTTAAGTTCGGCAGGTTGTAATCGCCCTGCATTGTGTATGTGATTTCGCTCATTATCAAAACTCCTTTCGCTTGTCTTTTCAGCCTTATTGTAATCGGGTTTTCCTCTATCCGCAATTATGCGATTGTTTCTGTCGAGGGCAAGAATGGTGCGGGAGATTTCTCCAAGTCCCATTTCCGCAATATCACTCGTCGCAATACCGAGGGCATTAAAGGCTTCCGGCGTATTGAAATTCGTAATAACGGAGAAATCCTCCGATTCAAAATATGGCTCGGTATCTATCCCAAGCCTTGTCATCATCATATATGCCACGCTGTTTGTTACTGCTTTCCTATACATAGAGGTAATCATATCCTCGGAAAGACCGTAGAGGAAGCTGTCATCAGCGGCATACATCAGATCGCTCAAATAGTCAGGGATATTATCCTCCGCGGCGTTTTTAGCAGCGCTCATCACTGCGTCCGCAAGGCTGTCCTTATTTTCCAGCTCGCCGAAAGTGTTTTCAAGGGATTCAATTACATCGTCCGTATATTCCGGCTTCATATCCCAAATCGGAACGGGGCGGGAATAGCGGCTTTCGTGGGTATCGGAAATATCAAAATAATGGATTAAGCGCTGTCTGCTTCGGTCAGCGTCCTCAAAGACAGCGATACCTTTTGCGCCACGGTTTACCCAACGCCCGAATTTATCATTCCAACGCTCAATTTCCAAAACCGCCGTTGCGTCCGGTCTTTGAGCGTAAATAAGAAGCTGCTCATCACAGCGCAATCTGTAATTTCGGCAGGCACATCGTAAAAAGGCTTGCCAGTTCTGCACATCAGAAACAACAGCGTGTGCGGTACGGCGGTACATTTCAGAAATCAGGTCGTACTTTCGTGCCATCGGTTATACTCCTCCTATCTTTCATAGTCTTTTTGTTTCGGCTTTACTTGAATACCGTTTTTGTCATAGCTTTTCGGATCGGCGGCAGGTGTGCCCCAGCCAAACATTGAGCCTGCTTTCATTGCCTCCACCTGAGCTTTCGTCAAGCCGAGCTTTTCGTTCATTTCGTTTACAAGGGCGTTTGTTTCACTTGGTTTACCGCCCTGAATATCCGTGCGGTAAAATCCGCTTTCGCCCTTTTTGACAATGCCGACGCAATTTTCCGTTTGCACGAATACATAGCATTGCTCAGGCAAAGAGGAACGAAGGGGGATCATAGTGTTCCCGTTCTGTTCCATTCGCTCGGCAAACTCACAGATGTGATAAAGATTGCTGCCAACCTCCAAATAGTTTTCATTGATATATCGGCAGGTACGGTCAAGCTGTTCACCGTCGCTTAAAGCAATGCGGATTTTATCTCCATCGGGAATTATGAATTTTTCCTTATAATCCGGCGTGATAAAGCGGATTCCACGGCTCGCTTTTTCCATATGGCGGTCAAGCCATTCCCGCACATAACAGTAGCAATAGAAGTTATAGTCTCCACGGGTAGGGTTACAGCGTATCAGGAAAGCATACTTTTCTGTATCAGCACGGAATCCATACTCGGTGGTGTAACTGCCTTCAAAAGCACTGTCCGGACGACTTTTCGCATACTGTGACATATCGGTGCGGCTTTTTAACAGCCCGTATTCTTCAGAGCGCAGAGCATTGATAACCTCGTCCAGCTCGTTTTTGAACTGGTCTGTTTTCAAATCACGCCTGTGGTCAAACCAAGAGGTAAAAAACTCATTGCCGCCTGAGCCAAAATCGCCTCGCAAATGCCCTATGCAACCTGTCTGTCCCTCTATCTGTGTGCTTTGTGCGTAAGTGTATTTGCATTCTGCTTCCGTAAGGGGATTGATAACAAAATCCATCAGCGTTCGCTCCTTTCTCTGACTTTTCGTAATTCCAAAAGCGACTCATTGGCAAAGTATTCTCTTCGTCGAATCATTCTACCCGTTCGCCGTGCCACTTCGTTCCATCCAATACACTCCGAATGGATATTATCATTCCTGTCCCTAAACATAAATTGAAGTCCGGCGTTGTTATATACAATTTTGAATGGTTTATATGGCGTGTGATCATCAGCCGGCAAGCTAACTGGATTATATCCATTGGGTGCAAACAGTGCGTTTAACTTTTCTCCAAATTCCTTCTGTGACAAAGGTTGTGACTTATAAAGCTCGCATATCCTTTCCTTGCAACCCGCAATAGGATTTCCAGAAACATCTAAAATGCCAATGCGGATTATTTCGTCAATGAGTAATTCACGATTCTCACCACAGTTAGCATATTTAATTTTTTCGTTAGTAACATCAGAAAGCATACTTACCTCTCTTTCTCGGCTGCTGTTCTTTGTTTCGGTATGTGGAAACCATAGACTGCCGCAATTTCATCTCCAAGCCGTTTTGTCACCTTCGTTATATCTGCCCGTGTAGCTTTTCCAAAATAGATTTTTTCCTGCAATCGTTCAATCTGTTCCGGCGAAACAGTATCCTTAAACACACGGTACAAATAGTGATTTGTCCCATCGTGATGAACAGCGTCGGCACGAAGATCGCCGTACTTATCCACATACCATTCAGTCATATCCGTATCGGAATACAGGCAGTCCTTGATGTTGCCGGAATCAATCATTTTATAGCCCATCACTCTGCCGTTCCATCTGCCGATGTCGCCGATAACGATAATCGGCTGAGAAAGCTGGACATTGAGATTTTCCCGTTCATCGGAAAGATACTCGCCATTGGTTTCAACCATATATTCATACAGCTTATGTTCGTCGTTTGGATCTCCGTCAATTTCATTGATTTCAAGGAAATCCTTATAATTGTCACGCCAATCATCAGGGTTGAGATTTATATCGCTCCAGATAATATGCTTATCCGTCGCTCTGTTCTGACTGCTGCTCATCATCAGCACCTCCCAAATAGGAAAAGAGCCTGTTTTTTGCAATCTGCTCCTGAAGCTCTGTAATAACCGTCATATCGGAAACGGAAATATCGGGGATTTTCAAAATACTTTGCAGGCTCAGCGCCTTCAAGGCCTTTTCAGTTTTGCAGCCGGAATCGTAAAGTTTTGCAAGCACCTTTACTTTCTGCTGCAAAGCGGTATTTGTACTTTTTTTCGCTGCCATTTCTTTTACCTCCTGTCTTAGCTCTTAGCGTAGTCGGAATAGACACGCTGCATTTTATGCCTTGCTCTGCGCACTTCGGGGGAACAGCCAAGTTCAGGGTATTTTGCCTGAATTTTTTGTCGTGTCCTTCGGATACTCTCAAAACAAGGGATACCGTAAGCCTTGTAATTGCTCATCACATCTTCAAAGCTGAAATCTGCGATACCGTAAGTATCATAGATACACGCTTTGCTTATGAGCAGATATAGCTTCATATCATCGTTTCGTGCTTCGGGGTGTTCCTTTAAAACCGCAAGCACCCTGTTTTCCACAGTTTCAAGCTTTTTCATCTAAGCCTCCTAAATATAGAAAAAGGGGCGAAGTATTTAAACTCCGCCCCCCGTAGAAGTTCTTACTTTTTCTTTCTGTTACGGATCTGCAAAAAGATAAAGCCGCCTACGATAAAGGCGACCAAAGCAATTCCAATAATAGCTTTGAGTTCCATCAGTTATCCTCCTTTTTCTTAAATCCGAGGATACAGCAAGCCGCAATGCCTGCTGCCGACACGCCCGCAAGGGCAAGCCAAAGACCGAGCTTGCTGTCATCTCCGGTTTTCGGCGTATCTCTCAGTTCATTGTGCATTTCAACAATCGTAGTCGCTCCCATCTGCACCGCAGCCTCCTTATCGGCGGGCATGATATACATCGCAGAAGCGGAATTGTTCACCTCGGAAATTTTATATTCGCCGATTCGCAGACCTTCGAGGAAGATCTCACCGTTTTCGTCTGTTTCAAGGGTAACATCATAGCCGTTCTCTCCGGTAATGCGGAAAGCAAAGCCTTCAACCTTTCCGTCAGACGATGTTTTTACGATTTTCAGGTTCCCACGCATAGGTTCATTTGCAAAACCTTTGCCCTCTGTATTTTCGACCTGATAGGTCTTTCCGTCGGTGTCAATAAACACTTCATACACGCCTTCGTCCAGCGTGAAGCCCTCCGGTGCTTTTGTCTCTTTCACAAAATAGCGTCCATAGAGCAGATCATTCATTTCATACTGTCCGATTTCCTTTTCGGTCAGCGTACCGATCAGCTCGTCCTCACTGTCAAGCTCGCCGTTGTCATTGGAATCCTTGTAGACTTCAAAAACAGCGCCTGCCAGTTTGGTATCTGTATATTCAGCGTCCACCTTTGTCAAAGCGATATTTCCACGGATAAGCTCATTGACGATTTCAATCTCAACAATCTGCCCGTTTTCCGAAATGTTTACATCATAGACGGTTTCATCAAGCACGAATCCGGTCGGCTGCTTGATTTCACGGATATACCAGTTTCCGTAAGGCACATTCTCAAAGGAGAAGCTGCCATCGTCGCCGGATACGGCGGTCATCAGGGCATTTTCTTCGGTAAATTCCACATCATCGCTCTTAAACAGACCAATGAGCGCACCGCCAAGTCCTTCGCCGTTTCCGTCAACCTTCTTACCTGATACAGAGCCGTAGATCAGCTTATTTTCCATCGGCTCACCATTATTCACTGCAATCGCTACCGTTGCAGTTTCCTGTCCTGCATATTCAAATACAACGGGATATTTTTCGCCGCTAAGCTGATAATGCTCGTCTGTCGCAAGCTCTTTTACATAATAGCTGCCCAAAGGCAGATCAGTTTTAACGGTCGCCTTGCCGTTTTCATCAAGCGTGATGATTTCGATCAGACCGTCTTTCGGGATGGAAGTACCACTTGCGGATACGAGTTCCTCATCGGCAAACAAGCCAAAGCTGATATTTTTGATTTCGCCATTATTGCCGATACCAAACAGCTCGTTTGTTTCCAGTGCTTTTTCAAAGCTTACTTCAACCTTCTGTCTTTCATTGACAAAGGAACTCGCCGTTTCGGTTACGGCTACATTTTGTCCGGCGTAAATAAGTTCTACGGTATGGACTTCATCGCTTAATACCATTCCGTAGCCTGCCTTAACCTCTTTTACCTCGTATTTTCCGAGGTAGAGTTCCTTGCTCTCAGCAAAACCCATTTCATCGGTTGTAACCGTATCGACCAGCTCGCCCTTACTGTATCTCAGCGTACCGTCAGGCGTTACCACATCTTCGGCGGCACGGATTTCATAGACAGTATCAGGAAGTCCCTGTGTTTCATAGATCGGTTGATAGATAACGGGAAGTTCCTGCCCGTTTTCATCTGTTCCGCCGCTTACTGAGACACCGAAGAACACTTCGCCCGTCTTTTCAATACTAATCGTGCCTTTTTGCGGCATATTGGTCTTTTCGACTTTTATCACTGTTACCCCGCTTTCCTCAGAAGAATTTTCTTCCGCTACATCAAAATAGACGGGTGTGGAATCAAGAACATATCCATAAGGACTCTGTACCTCAACGATAGAGTAGCCCTGACCGTATGGCAGCTTCTCCGGCGTTACGAGCGAGCCGTTAGCGTCGGTATAGAAAGTGTCAACGGTTGTCGGGGTAGGATAGGTAAACTCCATCGTGATAAGATTGCCGGACGGATCATAAATCTGGAATCCTGCGCCCGCATAGGGAATAGTCTTGCCCGTTTCTGCGTCTACCTTGACTACTTGGATATAGCTTTCAAAATTACTGTTGTTAATCAGATAGCGGTAGGTCTGAGCGTCTTTTGCGATGAACACATCAAAATCGTCCATCAATTCTCTGCCTTCCCAACCGGACACCTGATGGACGGTATATGTGCCGTAAGGCATATCCTTTGTCTGTGCAAAGCCGTTCTCGTCGCAGGTCAGAGTATCACGCTCAGATTCCTTTGCGTTTTCAAAAGAGCCTGCGGATTTGAGATACACTTCAAATACAGCGCCTTCTTCGGGCGTTTCAATCTGTGTTTCGCCATCGTCCGTATGTTTGATAATGGCGATATTGCCCTTGATAACCTGTTCAATTACATCATTTGCGGTCTGATTATGCTCAATGGTATAAAGCTCCGCATCTGCACCGACCTTGTGGACGGTCGGATCGAGCAAATAGCCTTCGCTCGGCTCAAGTTCCTTAATTGTCCAATCCGAGCCGCAGATATATTCTTGCGTGACGAACTGACCGTTTTCATCGGTATAGTATTCGTCAATGAGCTGGTCGCCTTTGAAAATCCCGTATTTTGCACCTGCAAGCGAGGCGTTCCCCTGAGCCGTTCCCGTCTCAGCGTCGCTCTTGGTCACGGTAACGGTAAACTTCTTCAGGATATTCGTGAAATTGCGGGTAGTGACCTCATTCCACTTGACGGGTGCGGTCTGATCTGCGGGAACGACATAGCGAATAGCTGTATCCACTTCCTCGATGGTGTACGGCGTTGTGCCGCTAATCAGCACATCTTCAAAGGTCGCCACACCGTTTTTATCCGTAACTGCATACTCGTCCACGGCAATACCGGAGAGCGATGTGCCGTAAAGGTGGAAGGTCACGCCCTCATTGAAGTTATCCTCCGAGGATTTGATAACCTCAATATCGCCACGCTTCAGCGTATTGTTGAAATTGACGGTCGCAACCTGCCCCGCAACTACGGTTACTCTGCGGGACTCCTGCGGCTCGTAGCGGTCATATTCCTGCTCGGTTACGGTATATACTCCGGGCATTAGGTTATCTACCTGAATCTGACCGCCGTTTTCTGTCTTAACGGTTTTATCAATGCCGTTGCCCTGAATACGGAAGGAAATACCGTCAACTTTTCCGTCCTCACTGGTTTTGACGATTTTCGCTGATCCATAGGAAACCTTTAACTTAAGGAATCCCTTAACCGGATCATTGACCGTCTGAGCATAGGTTACGGTATCCTGCACACCGCCGTTCGGTCCATAGATACCGTCCGTCCAAGTGATAACGCCTTTTCTCTGCGCTGTTTTCTCGGCGGTAATCGTCAGCCCGTCGCTCGGCGCTTTCTCGGCAGTGATCGTCAGCTTGTTGCCGCTTACGGAGAACTGAACGCCCGAATCATTGGACGAAAACTTATATCCTGAAAGGACATTGTTGCTGTCCGTCAGCGTAACCGTGTACTTAGAGCCATCCCATTCAAGCTCGATTTCCTGTGCGCTCCCCGGCGTTTTGGTAAGGAAGCTCGGCAGCTTGGAGTGTTTCTGCACACTTGCCGCCATTGAGTTGTAGTAGCTCATAATCTTATCATAAAGCGGGTGGCTACGGCTGATCTGATCCAAAACAGCGTCCCTACCGCCTGTGCTGACCTTGTTAAAGTTTTCATCACGCTCGCCGATGACGGTTTCCCAAATGAGAAGCTGTGTAGCGACTGCGTGAGCCAGCTTATCGCCGCCCTCGTTCTGAGAACGCCACGAGGTTGAGATGGTTCCCGTATAGCCGTACTGGAAGATACGACCGATGAACAGCTTAATATCGTCAGGAGAAATGGTGCTGTTATAGGACGAAGGGTAGTTGTCCCAAAAATTCTCGCCCTTTTTGGTAAAGCTGTCTCCGGTCTGCTGCGGGACGCCAATCTCAATGCAGTAGCAGATATTTCCCGTATATGATCCCATCGCACGGACGGTTGTATAACGGGAATTGCCTGTTTTCCAGCCGTTCATAAAGGTAAGGCTTCCGTGTCCCCATTCGGCGTTGTAATTCGAGTCCCCGTCACGGGGGAACGAGATAAGGTACACATCGTCCGTTTCCTCTGCGGCGTAGGCGGTCGTACCCATTCCCACAAGGGAAGTCACGCACATCAGCGCCGCAAGAAACAGCGACATAATGCGCTTTGGTTTCTTAATTTTCATCTGAAATCCTCCTTGAAATGAAAAAACGCACCGTTTTTTCGGTGCGTCCTCAAAATGGAATATTTAATTTAAGCGTAGCCGATATAGATGTCGTAAAGTCCGTCAGAGACTTCCTCCGCCCAAATCCATACGGCTGTGATTTCTTCGTCAGCCTTGTACCGATCTAAGCGACTGTGAATATCCCTTTCAAGATATTTGCAGTGCGCTCCGGCACAGATCGGATTATCCCAACAGTAAACCGCCTCGCTGTCTAACAGAAGCCCCACGCTCTGAGCGTAGTCTTTTGCAAAGGAAATCCAGTAGTTAATGTCAAAGTCGGTTTCGCTCGGCGTTTCTTCCGTTTCAGGCGGCGCAGGCGTTTCGCTTTCTTTTGGAATATCCGGCTGCGGTGTGGATATGGAATGTTCGGTCTTGTCCGCTTTATCGGGTTGTTCGGCGTGCTGTGCCGCCTGCCCGGTTACAGAAGCAGTCTGAGGCTGTTCGGTGCTGACCGTATCCGTTTCCGTCGTTTCTTCCTGCTTTTCCGGCTTTGCTTCCTGCACGGCTTCAGGCGTTGTTTCAACCTCCTTGCTTTCCTTTTCCGCAGGCGCTTCGGATTCAGAGGCACTTTGAACACTCTCCGAAAAAGAAAACGGCTGCGGCTTATCTTCATTCGGCGGGGCATTGTTGCAGCCTGCAAGCACGATCAGCAAAAGAGCCGTTAAAAAAGCAATCGTTTTTGTTTTCATTGCGCTTCACTCCTTTTCTGCCGCCATTGTAATGCGAAACAGCGTTTCAGGCAAAGGTGTGAAACGAAGGTTAATCTTACATCATAGGGCATACCTCCTGTGCTTTGGAATGGTGCGTTTCCCTGAGATAGATTGCGTTAGGTGAGATAGCTGTAATCAGGAGAGATAGATTTATTCTTTCGGATAGTCAGGTAGTTTAGGGGTTGGAGTGTGAGGAAGGGGAAGAAGAAAAACACACTCCAGCTTACCTGCTGTCACGCTCGGCACGGTTACGCAAAAACTTGTTGTAATGCTCCAGCGCCTTGCAGACATACTCCTCCGTTTGGTTGATGGGGATATTTTTCGGTATCAGGCTTCGCACCCTGTCCCCACGCAAAACAATCTTCTCACGCTGATTCGGCTTTTCCTCGCTCATAATCGCAGAGATTGCCTCCGTAGTCAGCTTGCCTTCCTCAAAAAACTTCCGCATACGGATTGCCTGATCGTGGGACGGGGTACAGTCGTTTAAGTCGATTTCGTCCACCAAATCCCTCTGGCAGTCCTCGTTCAGATAGGACAGCTCAACGGCGGGGCGCATTTTAATCCTGCCCTCGTCCACAAATTCAAGCAGTTCGGGGACAAGGTTTGTGAGACGGATATATCTGTGTATCTGATTTCGGCTATCACCACATTCTTGTGCAAGTTCATCAGCCGTTCTCAACTTTGTCCCCAGTGGGGACGAAGTTAAATCTGTTCTCTGTCCTTGTCTTTTCATAGCGTCCAGCCGCATTTTATATGCGTGAGCTTTCTCCGAGGGAAGTATCTGCGACCGTTGGAAGTTGCTTTCGACCATTAAAATCGTCGCTTCATCACGGTCGAGGTCTACCACCTCACATCTGAGCGTTTCAAATCCGGCAAGCTCACAAGCCCTTTTTCGCCTGTGTCCTGAAATAAGCTCGTATCTTCCGTCCTCCTTCTGCCTTACGGTAGCGGGAGTAATCACGCCACGCTCTTTGATACTTTCCACAAGCTGAAACATATCCTCATCTTCCCGCACCTGAAACGGGTGGTCGGGGAAATCGTCGATTTCCTCAAGCGGAATATCCCTGATTTTTGACAGCTTCGCTTCGTCCCTTTCCTCCTGAGAGGAAAACAATTCATCGAGCGTGTTCGTGGGCAGCGTGAAGTCGCTCTTTCTGCCTGCCATCGGCTAACACCTCCTTTGTGAAACTGGCGTAAGCCTTAGACACCGGACTGTTCGGCTCATAGGCGTAGATACTTGTGCCTTTAGAAGATACCTCTGCGGCTTTTACGGCTGCCGGTATCATTGATCTATATATCCTGATATGGCTGCCGAAATTCTCCCTGAGCGCTTCCACTGTGCTTTTCGCAAGATTTGTCCTTCCGTCCACAAGCGTCAGAAGAATACCGTCGATTTTCAAATCGGCGTTTGTATGTTTCCTCACTTTCGCAATCGTCCCCAAAAGCTGCGTCATTCCCTTAGCGGGAAGATACTGCGCCTGAACGGGGATAATCACGCTGTCCGCCGCCGTTAGAGCGTTAAAGGTAATCATACCCAAGCTCGGCATACAGTCAATAAGGACATAATCGTACTTGTCTTTTACAAGGCTCAGATAATTCTTCAGGACGCTTTCTCGGCTCATCGCCGTTACAAGCGTCATTTCCAATGACGATAGGCTGAGATTGGACGGTACAAGGTCTACCTTCTCTTTATGTTGCAGGATACCGTCAAAGGGATTTTGCTCCTGCTCCGATATGATTGCCTGAAGCTTCTCTGTCAGCGTTACGGAAAGGCTGTCTGTATCCCTCCAGCCGAGACAGGTCGTTAAATCTCCTTGCGGATCAGCGTCAATCAGAAGCACCTTTTTCCCTTGCATAGCAAGTCCAATGCCTAAATTAACCGTAGTCGTGGTCTTGCCCACACCGCCTTTTTGATTGCATACCGCAATCGTCTTGCAGTTTGACATCTCCGGCTTTACCTCCTTTCATAGATTTCACAGCCTGCCTCAATAAGAGACGGCTATGTAAAGACCGCAGCATTTGTTCTCAACACCCCCTGCGGAAAGCGATTTGCTTTGTACGGGAAGCACTAAGGTTACGGTTTGCGAAACCGTATCATAGGAATCTCACCTCTGCCGGGTACTCCGCCAGCTCCGTAGAGAAGTATCATTATCATTCTGACTGTCATTGCCGTTTCAGTAGCAAGCTGAATTTCAGGTCGGGGATTCTCGCTCGTTCTCCGTATATCAATAGGAAAAGTCACGGCGTACCCACCTTCGGGCTATTCATCAGAACTAATGTCCTTAGCGCCTGTCTATTCAATTTTCAAGGTACTTTGAAGGGGGAAATCCCCTGCGGGAAAATAACCCCTTCACTCATTTGGACAAAGGGGGGCAAAATGCACACCCAAAATCACCCCTTTTCCGAAAAAAATTTGAAAAAAATTTTTTTGACCTTGAAAATTGCTCCTGAAACGACAAAAAGCCGCCCGCTTCTCCGTAGAGAAACAAGCGGCATAGTTGCGGTTTTATTTAGATGTACTGGACGGTAATCTTTTTCTTTCGTGCTTTTGTAAATTTGATAAGGACATCATCTACTGCGTCTGTATATCTGCCTTGCGCTATCAGATTATTTTTAAGGTCGATCAACGCCTGCAAAACTTGTCCGTACTCCTCGTCATCAAGATAGATATGAAATTGCCTGTCTTTCATCAAATCGTCTCCTTTATTTTATCTGTCCTTTTCTCCATTCAAAAAACCTCTGCCGGATAAACACTGTATCCTCATCTTCATTCGAGGTTATGAAAATATGTAAGCTGCGAAACGCTTTTTTGATTTTCATAGCGAAGTCGATTTCGCTGCTTTCTAATGTAAATGGGATTTTAATCAGTTTGATCTCCCGTTTCCTGCAAAGGTATGCTTTCAAGGTTTCTACTTTCTCTGTCTGACTAACCGTTTCAATCGCTGCTTTTTCTTCAGGAAAATAGATTTCAAGCGGTATGCCGATAATCTTATCCGTATCCGTCTGTACCTTTATGCGCTTCTTCGCTGCATAATACATAACTGCCAGCTTCGGAAAAACCGTCAGATAGTCTTTTTCACACACCTTACAACCTTTTTCTTCAATCGCTTTTTCTGAAATTTTTGCCTTCCACGAGTGTCCGAGTGAACATTTCCACCACACGCTCTGCATTGAGTGCCTTGATATTTTGTTTGGGGAAATATCTTTGTTCTTTTCGTAGTCCCATTCCGGAAGAAGATGTGCGTCCGTCGTTGCTAAATCATTATACCCTTCCATAACCGCCCGATCCGCACAGACAGGGCATACCGTTCCTTTTACACGGGCATAAACAACAGACTGCCATTCATACCCGCACTCTCTGCACTTCCACCAGACATTTCTGCGGGACTTTTCGTTTATCATATCAGGAGTAAAGGGCAGATTCCGGTCTGACCATTCCTGTGCAAGCTGAGGATGTGTCGTAGCGAAATCATTAAATCCTTTCAGCAGAAGTTGACCGCTGCAATAAGGACACCCACTTCCGCCTGAACGAGTGGAAATGAGCGTGTTCCATTCGTGACCTTTGCTGCACCGCCACCATACCTTCCGATTTGCAAAGACCGTAACCATATCAGGCTTTAGTGGGTAATTTCTCTCAGACCACTCAGAAGCGATTTGAGGGCGCTGTGAGGCAAGGTCATTAAATCCTACTAAGACTTTATTATGGGAGCAATACGGACAGCCTGTGCCGTTTAACGCCCTGCTCTTAACCGTTGCTGTCCATTCGTGACCATATTTATCCTGCCAAATCACTTTCTTGTGTGAGCCTGTCGTTACCATTGTCGGTTTCAGCGGATCATTCTTACTCGACCATTCATCAGCCAGCTCCGGCTTCAGCGTTGCCAGATCATTGATACCCTCTATCACTCTTGCGCCTGAGCAGATTGGGCAGTTTTCGCCGTTTGAACGAGCTTTAACACTTGTCTGCCATTCGTGACCGCAAGCGCCTTTCCACCAAACGACTTTGTTTGAGCCGTATGTAATTCTATCCGGTGTAAGCGGCAGGTTTTTATCCGACCATTCTGCAACAAGCTCAGGGTGTACCTCTGATAAAATATTGCTCATACTCAATCCTCTCCTTCCTCTGCGATTAGCTTCATTATATTGGGAAAGCGTAGATTGGTATAGTTTGCGACGAGGCGAGTAAAAACTATGAGAAAATACAGAAGCCCCTGAGAAGCTATACCTTCTCAGGGGCGGTGTGAAACTAAAAATTATGCGATTTTTTTGTTGCTGCACCGATTTTAGCACCGATTGGTGTAAAATTGGTGTATTTGTGTAAAATCCGAGGTTTTCGGAAAATGAAGTACATCTCGTTTTAGTAGAGCTTTGCGCCCGCCGGAATATGGTCATCTACCATCAGAAGATGGAGCTTTTCTTCGCCTTCTTCGTGGTGTACCGCACTGATCAGCATACCGCAGGAATCAATGCCCATCATCGGTCTTGGCGGAAGATTGGTAATAGCGATACAGGTCTTGCCGACAAGCTCCTCCGGCTCGTAATAGGCGTGAATACCGCTTAAAATCGTCCTGTTTTCGCCTGTACCATCGTCTAAGGTGAACTTCAAAAGCTTCTTGGACTTCGGTACGGCTTCGCAGGCAAGCACCTTGACCGCCCGGAAATCGGACTTAGAGAAAGTCTCAAAATCTACGAAATCCTTGAACAAAGGCTCGATCTCTACTTTGGAGAAATCTATCTTTTCCGGCTCGGTTTTTGGCGCTTCGGACTCGGTTTTGTTTACACCATTTTCGTCCTTTACACCATTCAAGGGTTTCATTGTCGGGAACAGGATCACGTCCCGGATGGAGTCGGTGCCGCAGAGCATCATGGCGCAGCGGTCGATACCGAAGCCCAGGCCGCCGGTAGGCGGCATGCCGTATTCCAGGGCCAGGACAAAGTCCTCATCCATCATGTCGGCCTCGTCGTCGCCGTTGGCGCGCTTCTCGGCCTGGGCCTTGAAGCGCTGATACTGGTCGATGGGGTCGTTGAGCTCGGAGAAGGCGTTGCCCATCTCGCAGCCGCAGATGAACATCTCATATCGCTCGGTAAGCTCCGGCTGGGCGGGACTGCGCTTGGCCAGGGGGCTGACCTCCACGGGGTACATGGTGATGAAGGTAGGCTGGATCAGCGTCTCCTCCACCTTCTGGTCGAAGGTCTCATACAGGGCGTTGCCCCAGGTGTGGGGCACGCCGTCCATATCCACGCCCACGCTGCGGGCCAGCTCCACGCCCCGGTCGGCGTCGCCGATGCAGGCCATAAAGTCGGCCCCGGTGACGTTCTTCACGGCGTCGGCCATGGTGACGCGCTGCCAGCTGGGGGTCAGGTCGATGTCGTGGCCCATCCAGGTGACCTGATAGGTGCCCAGAATCTCCTTGGCGGCTCCCGTGAGGATGCCCTCCAGAATGTCCATCATGCCGTCCAGATTGGTAAACGCCTGATACAGCTCGCAGGTGGTGAACTCGGGGTTGTGCTTGGTGTCCATGCCCTCGTTGCGGAAGATGCGGCCCACCTCATACACCCGCTCCATGCCGCCCACGATCAGCCGCTTCAGGTGCAGCTCCGTGGCGATGCGCATATACATGTCGATATCCAGGGTGTTGTGGTGGGTGATGAAGGGCCGGGCGTTGGCGCCGCCGGCGATGGGGCTGAGCACGGGGGTCTCCACCTCCATAAAGCCCAGGTTGTCCAGATAACGGCGCAGGAAGGCCACAAACTTGCTGCGGATCTCAAAATTCCGCTTGGATTCGGGGTTCATGATCAGGTCCACATACCGCTGGCGATAGCGCAGCTCCTTGTCGGTGAGGCCGTGGAACTTCTCGGGCAGGGGCTGGAGGGACTTGCTGAGCAGGGTGATCTCGTGGGCGCGGATGCTCATCTCGCCCTTCTGGGTGCGGAACACCTCGCCCCTGACGCCCACAATGTCGCCGATGTCGTACTTCTTGAAGCGGTTATAGGCCTCCTCGTCCATCTCGTCCCTGCGGGCGTAGATCTGGATGCGGCCGGACTTGTCCTGCAAATCGCAGAAGGACACCTTGCCCATGCCGCGCTTGGACATCAGGCGGCCGCCCAGGGACACGGTCTGCCCCTCCAGGGCGTCGAAGTTGTCCTTGACCTCCTGGGCGTGGTGGGTCACGTCGTAGCGGGTGATCTCAAAGGGGTTCATCCCCGCGTCCTGCAGGGCCTTGAGCTTGTCCCGGCGGATCTGGAGAATTTCCCGCAGGTCCTGCTGTGTATTCTGTTCTGCCATGGTGCAGTTCTCCTCTCTTGTTATCGTTCGATGGTGTCCACACGGTAGTGGATGACGCCCCGGGGGGCTTCCACGGTGATCTCGTCACCGGCCTTGGTGCCCATCAGGGCCTTGCCGAAGGGGGAATCCTCGGACACCTTGCGCTCCATGACGTTGGCCTCCTGGGAGCCGACGATGGTGTATTCCGGCAGCTGTTTGCCGTTATCCAGATTGGTGACCACCACACGGCAGCCGATGGAGATTTTGTCGGAGTCCATCTCGGACTCGTCCACAATGACGGCGTGGAGCAGAATCTCCTCCAGCTCGGCAATGCGGGAATAGAGCTTGCCCTGCTCGTTTTTCGCCTCGTCATACTCGCTGTTTTCGGACAGGTCGCCGAAGCCACGGGCCTCTTTGATCAGCTCGGCGATCTCGTCGGCGCGAGTGGTTTTGCTGTAGTCCAGTTCTTTTTTGAGCTCGTCATAGCGCTCCTGGCTCATTCTGAATTCTTTTACGGTTGCCATATGATCCATTCCTTTCGGGTGCCCGCCGGAAGGCGGCCACGATATACCTATAATATGTCACGTTGCATTATAGTAATTTTATGGACCGATGTCAAGGGTTTCCACGGATTTGACGCAGATCTCCGGCAGGCGGCAGGCCCGGTGCAACAGGGACAGAAGCCCCTCCGGCGGCGGGGCCTGGGACGGGTCCGGCCAGGCGTACCGTACCTCCTGGCGCAGGGCGCAGTCGGGGGTCAGGTACAGGGGCAGGCCCTCCCGGGGCGGCGGGCCGAAGGTCACGGTGACGGCGGCGGGGCCGCCGCCGGTGGTAAGTCCCAGCTGCCGCAGCAGCTGCCGCTCCAGGGCTTCCTGCCCCGCTCCTGTCTCCAGCCGCAGGCGCCGGAAGCGCCGGGCCAGGACCTGGGCCGCCAGCAGAGCCCGGCTGTCGGCGCAGTCCGCCAGCAGCAGGGCCGTGTCCCCGGCGGGGGCCAGGGCGTCCAGCAATTGCGGCAGCAGGGCCAGCCGCAGTCCGTCCGGCAGAACCGGACGCAGAGGGGCAAAATCCCCCTCCCGGCCCGGCGGCAGGGCGGCGTGGGACACCCCGCAGCGCTCCAGCCGCCCGATCCACCGCCGCAGACGCCGCCCGGGAAACAGGCCCCCGTCCAGGTCCCCCTCCAGGGCCCAGTAGGTCATACCGGCGGCGGCGCGGCGCTCCAGCACCGGGCGTCCGGCGGTCAGATGCACATATCCCAGCATAAAAAAATCCCCTCCCGCCTTAATCCTGTTCCAAAAGAGCAATGCTCTTTTGGAACAAAAAGTCATTCGCTCCGAACCGCGCGTCCGAATGGCCTTTTAAGCCCATTCGGGCACACTCTCTCCGCGCAAAGTATTTTTCGTGACGTACACGCCCAGCGGAAGTCCCCTTGGGGGATGCCGCCGCGAAAAATGGATTTGACTTGATTCGCGACCTGCGGGCCGCGAACTCTGCGAGGCTTTTTTCGCATAAAAATCCCCTCCCGCCTTATTTTATAAGGCAGGAGGGGAAAATATACGGAATTTTACCAGCCGTAACGGATGTAGCCGGGGAGGTAGGGCAGGGGGTTCACAGCGGTACCGTTAACGCCGCCGATGCGGATCTCATAGTGCAGGTGGGGGCCGGTGGAAACGCCGGTGGAGCCTATCTTTCCGATGACCTGACCCTGGGCCACCCGCTGGCCTACTACGGCGATGACCCGGCTCATGTGGCCGTACACCGTGCTGGTGCCGTCGTCATGCTGAATCTTCACGCAATAGCCCAGGCCATAGTTCCAGCCCTCGTTGGCCACCTTCACGGTGCCTGCTTTGGTGGCGTAAATGTCGGAGCCCCAGGAGGCGCCGATGTCCACACCCAGATGATAGGTGCTGGCGCCGGGGCACGGTGCGTCGCGGCCGCCGTAGCCGCCGGTGATCAGGCGGCAGGCGGTGGGCCAGATGAAGCCGCCCACGGCGGTCTGGTTGTTGCGGTTGGCTTCCTCGGACTTGCGGATCTCCTCCTGAAGCTCCTTCTCCCGGGCGGCCTGCTGGTTCAGCAGTGCCTGCTGGCCTGCCTCGCTGGCGGCATACTCCTCAAACACCCGGGTAGCCTCGGCCACCTGGGCGTCCAGCTCTGTCTTGCTGGCGGTAAGCTCCGCCTGCTGCTGCTCCAGGTCCGCCTTATCCTGGGCCAGCTGCTCCCGCAGGGTGCGCAGCTGGTCGATGACGCTCTGGTCGTGCTCCACGATCTCGTTGATAAAATCCATGCGGCTGAGGAGGTCGGCAAAGCCCGTAGCCTTGAACAGCACGGACCAGTAGGAAACGGTGCCCCGCTCCTCCTCCTGCCGCACCTGGCGGCAGAACAGCTGATACTGCTGCTCCTCCTGGGCCTCGTTTTCGGTGATGCGGTCCTGAGTGTCCTTGATCTGCAGCTCCAGCAGGTCGATCTGCTGGGCGATGACGGCGGCCTGCTGGTCCAGCAGCTCCTTCTGCTCCAGGGCCTTGGCCTTGTCGGACTTGATCTGGTCCAGCTGCTGCTGAATCTCCTGCTTTTTGGCACGGGTCTCGGCCAGCTGGTCATTGAGACTGGCGCCGTAGGCCGTGTCCACCGGCCGCAGGGCCAGACACAGGGCGGCCATCATGGCCACGGCGCACACCAGGGCGGTCAGGCGTTTGATTTTCTGTTTCATGACGGTCTCCTCTCTTTTTATACCCGCAGGAATTTTCGGATGGCGGTGAGGCTGCCGCCCACGCCCACCAGGATGCCCACCCCGGCGAATACCGCCGCCACCGGGGCCCAGATCTGACGGAAGTCCACCACCCGCAGCAGCTGCATGGTGTCGGAATTGGCGATGCCCTGGGATACGGCGGCATACAGCAGCCACTGGAGCCCGAAGGCCACCACCGCGCCGATGAGTCCCAGCAGCAGGCCCTCATACACGAAGGGCCAGCGGATGAAGCCATCGGTAGCCCCCACCATTTTCATGATGGCGATCTCGTCCCGCCGGTCAAAGGTGGTGAGCTTGATGGTGTTGGAAATGATGAACACGGAGATGATCAGCAGAATGGCGATCAGGGCGATGCTGATGACGCTGGCGATGTTGCGGACGGTGATGAAGCCGTTGGAGATGTCCTGGTCCGCTCGGACCTTGGCGATGCCCTCCGTTTCGTCCAGCTGCTGCACCACCTGGTCCATGAGCTTCAGGTCCGTCAGGTGCATCACATAGCGGTGGCGGAAGATGGTGGGGTCCAGGTCGCTGTACAGGTCGTCCTCGTTATACTGGTCCACATATTCGTCCCGGGCCTCCTGCCGGGAGACGAAGGTGCAGTCCGCCACGCCGGAGATGCCCGACAGTTGGGACTGGAGGCCCTGGGCCTCCTCATCCGTGAGGCTCTCGTCCACGAAGGCCACCACGGCGTTCTCCTTCTGCAGGTCCTGCAGGTTGATGTTGGCGTTGTAGGCCACTAGCGAGAAGGTGCCCATAATCAGCAGGCACGCCACGGTGACGCCGATGGCGGCAAAGGACATGAACCCGTGGGACAGCATATTGCCCACGCCCTCCCGGAAGAAATAACGGAAATTACGCATGGGCGGCCACCTCGTATCTGCCCACGCCGGTGGCGGCTACCACGCCGTGGTCGATCATAATGACCCGCTTGTCAAAATGATTCACCAGGCTCTTTTCGTGGGTCACCACCACCACGGTGGTGCCCAGGGCGTTGATGCGCTCCAGCAGGGTCATGATCTCCAGAGAGCGGGCGGGGTCCAGGTTGCCGGTGGGCTCGTCGGCCACGATGGTGCTGGGATTGTTCACCAGGGCCCGGGCGATGGCCACTCTCTGCTGCTCGCCGCCGGACAGCTCATCAGGGAACCGGCGGCCCTTGCCGTCCAGCCCCACCAGGCCCAGCACATAGGGGATGCGGCTTTTGATCTCCCTGGCGGAGGCCCCCACCGCCCGCATGGCCAGGCTCAGATTGTCGTACACGGTTTTGTTGCCGATCAGGCGGAAATCCTGGAAAATCACCCCCACGGTGCGGCGCATCAGGGGAATCTGACGCCGGGTGATGTTGCTCATGGAGAAGCCGTTGATCATCACCCGGCCCCGGGAGGGCACCAGCTCGCCGGTCAGCAGCTTGATGATGGTGGACTTTCCGCTGCCGGAGGGGCCCACCAGGAACACGAATTCCCCGTCCTGAATCTCAAAAGAAATGCCATTTAACGCATGGGTGCCATTTTCGTATGTTTTTTCAACATTTGTCATTCTGATCATGGGATAATACCTCGATGTATGCACACACGATGCCCTTTGACAGGCGTCGTCATTCGGCCTTTTTTTACTTCACGGAAACATTATAAACAAAAAGTTACAAAATGGCAACAAAAAAAATATTAAATCTTTGTGAATGCAGGCGGTAAAATATGGAAAATCTGCCAGACGGAAAAACAGGCCGCCGAAAAAATGGGACTCTCCCGCTATCGGAAAGGAAGATAGTTACGAAAGAAACCCATCAGGGGTGTCTTTCGTTTGCAATCACAGGTTTTTCAGAACTTAAAAAGTTCTGAAAAACCGCACGCAGCTTGTCAAAAAACTTTTTTGACAAGCTGAACAGGCCGCCGGTATCACCGGCGGCCTGCGGGGTTTCGGCTGTGATTCAGTTCATCTGCTTGCGGCGGGAGAGGTTCACGGTGCCGTCGTTCATCTCGTGGACGGAATCCAGGCTCTTGCCGGTGCCGATGGCCACGCAGCTGATGGCATTTTCGGCCACCACGGTGTGGATGCCGGTGCGGGCGGTGATGAGCTTGTCGAAGCCGTCCACCAGGCTGCCGCCGCCGGTCATGACGATGCCGTTGTTGGCGATATCCGCCACCAGCTCCGGCGGGGTGCGCTCCAGAACGCCGTGAATCGCCTCCAGAATGCGCTCCACCGGCTCCTCAAAGGCCTCCAGCATCTCGGTGGAGGTGACGGTGATGGTCTTGGGCAGGCCGGTCATCAGGCAGCGGCCCTTGATCTCGATGGTGGTCTCCTCCTCCTTGGGGAAGACGCAGCCGATCTGCATCTTCATCTGCTCGGCGGTGCGCTCGCCGATGAGGATGTTGTGCTTGCGGCGCATGTATTTGACGATGGCTTCGTTGAACTGGTCGCCGGCCACCTTGATGGAGGCGCTTTCCACCACGCCCTTCAGGGAGATCACGGCAATGTCGCTGGTGCCGCCGCCGATGTCTACCACCATGTGGCCCTCGGGCTTGGTGATGTCGATGCCGGCACCGATGGCCGCGGCCACAGGCTCCTCGATCAGATACACATGGCTGGCGCCGGACTGCAGGCCCGCGTCCACCACGGCGCGCTCCTCCACCTCGGTGATGCCGGAGGGAACGCAGATGATGACACGGGGCTTGAAGATGTGGTGGAAGCTGCCGCTGACCTTGCGGATGAACTCCTTGAGCATCCGCTCGGTCATGTCGTAGTCGGAGATGACGCCCTCACGCAGGGGACGGATGGCCACGATGTTGCCGGGGGTACGGCCCAGCATGGCCTGGGCGTCTGCGCCCACGCTGAGCAGGCGGCCGTCGTCCTTGTTGATGGCCACCACGGAGGGCTCATTGAGCACAACGCCCTTACCCTTGACATATACCAACACCGATGCGGTACCCAGGTCGATACCGATATCCTTTGCTAAAGAACACATAATGCTGCACCTCATTTTTCTGATATGGACCACGGCCCCGGGGAGGGCCATTTAATTCCTGATATCCTATTATAATGGCGCTTTTCCCATTTTGCAAGAGAATTTGTGGGTTTTTCCAAATCGTAATCTTTTGTTCATAATTTGTAACCTTTGGGCCGGTGCTTCATTATGGACAGGCGGCAGGGATTTTATTCCTCCCGGGTGACGGCCAGGGTCAGACCCAGCACGTCGGCGGCTCCCGCCTGGCGCAGGACCCGGGCGGCCTCCCCCAGGGTGGACCCGGTGGTGCAGATGTCGTCCACCAGCAGGAAGCGCTTTCCGGCGATGCGCTCCGGATGGACGGCCTCATAGGCCCCCAGGACGTTGGCCCGGCGGGCGTCGGCGTCCTCCAGGCCGGACTGGGGCGGGTTGTCCAGAATTTTGCGCAGGGTCTCCTGGGGCTCCACGTGCCACTCTACGCACAGGCTCCCGGCCAGATACCGGGCCTGGTCAAAGCCCCGCTTGCGCAGGCGCTTCCGGCTCACCGGCACCCAGGTGATGGCGTCGAACTCGCCGCCGAACTCCTCCGCCGCGCAGCGGGCCGTCAGGCTGCCGAAGCAGGGCAGGCCGCCCATGCGGCCCTTGAATTTGAAGTCCAGAATGGCACGGCGGACGGCGTCCTCGTAATACAGAGGCGCGGCCACCCGGCCCCAGGAGGTCTGGCGGACGGCCCGGTCCCCGGTGTAGGGCAACTTCTTTTCGCAGCCGGCGCAGATCAGCTCCTTGCTGCCGATGTGCTGATTGCAGAAGGGGCAGCGCCGGGGGAACAGGAAGTTCAATGCCCCCTGCTCCAGCTGGTTCAGCCGTTCGTTGAGATCACTCATGCCCATGGCTTGGTCCTCCTTGCTTGAGTCTGCGGCGCAGGCCGCTGTATCGCCGGGTGCGGCGGTCGTTTTCCGCCATGCGGCCGGGGATGGCGTCGTCGCCTACCATCACCAGCAGCTCCCTGGCCCGGGTGATGGCGGTGTACAGCACGCCCCGGACCAGCAGGTTGGGAGCCGCCGGGGCGGACACCAGCACCACCGCCCGGTATTCGCTGCCCTGGGCCTTGTGGACGGTCATGGCGTAGGCCATGTCCAGCTGGCTCAGCAGGTCGGCGGTGTATACGCTGGTGCGGTCGTCGAACCGGATGGTCACCAGCTCGCCGGAGGGGTCGATGTCCTCCACCGTGCCCACGTCGCCGTTGAAGATACCGCTGCCGGCCTCGCCGTCGTCCTTTTCCCAGAGAACGTCATAGTTGTTCCGGGTCTGCATCACCCGGTCCCCCACCCGGAAGATCATGTCGCCCCAGGTCTTCTGGCGCTTGCCCGGGGCCGGGGGGTTCAGAGCTGCCTGCAGGGCCCGGTTCAGGCTGACGGTGCCGGTCTCCCCCTTGCGGGTGGGGGTCAGCACCTGGATCTGCCCGGCGGGGATGCCCATCTTGTCCGGCAGACGGGTGCGGCACAGGTCCACCACCGTCTGCACCAGCCGGTCCGGCGAGCGGCGGCACAGGAAGAAAAAGTCGCTTTGCTTGTTGCTCAGGTCCGGGGCCTGGCCCCGGTTCACGGCGTGGGCGCTGCGGATGATGGCGGACTGCTCCGCCTGGCGGAACACCTCCGTCAGGGTCACGGAGTCCACCGCGCCGCTGCGCAGGATATCTCCCAGCACGTTGCCGGGGCCCACGGAGGGCAGCTGGTCCGGGTCCCCCACCATCACCAGGCGGCACCCGGGCTTCAGGGCCGCCAGCAGGGCGTCCATCAGCGGCAGGTCCACCATGCTCATCTCGTCCACGATGACGGCATCGGCCTCCAACAGGTCCTTTTCGTTTTTCTTGAAGGTCACCTCGCCGGTGAGCTCGTTGAAGGTCATGCCCAGGCAGCGGTGGATGGTCTGGGCCTCCCGGGAGCACAGCTCGCTCATGCGCTTGGCCGCCCGGCCCGTGGGGGCCAGCAGCAGCACCGTCAGGCCCATGCGCTCCAGCAGGGTGACGATGCCCCGGGTGGAGGTGGTTTTGCCGGTGCCGGGGCCGCCGGTCAGCAGCAGCACCCCGCTCCGGGCCGCCAGCTCCACCGCCCGGCGCTGCTGGGGCGCATAGGCGATGCCCTGGCGGGCCTCCATCTCGGCGATGATTTTGTCCACGTTTTTCCCGGTCTGCCGGGGCGCGTCCCGCAGGGACAGCAGCCGCCGGGCCACCTGGGTCTCCGCCTGATACAGGCGCTGGAGATAGCAGGCCTGCACCCCCGCCACCGGCTCCTGGACGATGACGCCCCGGGCCAGCAGCCCGTCCAGGGCGGTCTCCAGGGCGTCCGGGTTGCCGTCAATCAACTGGGCGGAGGCAAAAAGCAGCTTGTCCCGGGGCAGGAACACATGGCCGTTGTTCAGATTGTGGGACAGCTCGTATGTAAGGGCGGCCTCCACCCGGCAGGGGCTGTCGCCGTCGAAGCCCATGCTCAGGGCGATCTCGTCCATGGTGGAAAAGGCCACGCCGTAGGCCTGCCCCGTGAGAAGATAGGGGTCCTCCTTCAGCCGGGGCAGGGCCTGGGCCCCATAGGCCCGGTACAGCTGCATGGCCAGAGGCACCGGCAGCTCATACCGGGCCAGAAATTCCATCACCCGCTTCAGCCCCGTCAGCTCCCGGAAGGCGGCGGACAGCTCCATGGCCTTTTTGGCGGTGATGCCCTTGACGGTTTGCAGCCGCTCCGGCTCCTCCTCGATAACGGCCAGGGTGTCCGCCCCGAAGCGGTCCACCAGCCGCTGGGCGGTGGCGGGGCCGATGCCCTTGAGAATGCCGGAGGCCAGATAGGCCGCGATGTCCTCCTCCGTCTCCGGCATGCGGCGCTCCACGGATTCCGCCGCGAACTGGGGGCCGTAGCTGGGGTGGTTGGTCCACACCCCGGTGACGGTCATGCCCTCGCCGGGGGCGGCGCAGGGGATGCACCCCACCACCGTCACCAGCTCGCCGTCGTCCGTCAGCAGGGAGAGCACGGTGTAGCCGTTGTCCTCATTCTGAAAAATCAGGCTTTGTACGGCGCCCTCCACCGTGCTTCGTTCGGCCATAGCGGCCCTCCTTATGGTAAATGGTCGGGGATCTCCGCCGCCGTCAGCAGCAGAAGATCGTCGTATCGCTCCGTCAGCTCCCGGGCCCGGCGCAGGTCCGCCCCCTCCAGGCCGCAGTCGCACAGCACGATGGGGACCGCCCCCCGCAGCTGCCGCCGCAGGTCCAGCATCTGGGCCGCCGGGGCGGCAAAGTCGCAGCCGGGCCGGGCGGGGATCAGCAGCATCACCCGGGCGGGCTCCCGCCGCCGGAACCAGCCCGTCAGCAGCCAGAACAGGGCCGCCAGCCCCGTGGCCGCCAGAAAGGCCAGCACGCCGTCTTGCAGCACCTCCATGATATCACCTCGATATCAGTGTATGCGGCGGCGGGGACGGGGGTGCAGGCGGCAGAAACGTGTTGCATTCCGCCGCGCCATTTGATACAATAGCCATGGCGCTGCACGAACGGCAGGCGGTTGGCTGATGATCCCCGAAAGGGGGTGACGCCATGCGGATTACATTACATATCGGGCCCTATACGGTTACGATCATTGTAAAGAAACGCGAAAACCGCCACTCGGCCAAGTGACGGTTTTCATTATGAATTCCTGATTGAACCGAGCCAACCGCTTGTCGCAGCGCCCTTTTCTGTGTTCATTATAGGCGGCGCAGGCCGTCTTGTCAAGCCCCGGGACCGTCTCCCGGGGCCTGATTTTCTTTTGTGCGGGTCAGGTACGGGGGGTTGTGCGGTTTAATACTGATAGCCCCGCTTTTCGTCCCGGAACTCCTCCACCCGGGCCCGGTAGGCCTTCATGGCGGTGTCCTCAAAGGCCAGGTGCACGTCCCTGGCTCCCATCTGCTCCAGCAGATACCGGGTGAAGGGCGGGTTCAGCGGCAGCAGGGGGCCGATGAGGTAGGTGGCCATGAGGCCGCCCCGGAGAAAGCCCTCGGCAAAGGCCCCGGGATGGCGGCCCACACCACGCTCCACCCGGAACAGGGGGTTCGCCAGCTCATCATCGGGATAGGTGTGGCCGAACAGGCTCTTGAAGCCCACGATCTCCATATCCTGGAAGCTGCCCAGCAGGAAGCTGTTGTGGCGCTTCATCATATGATACTCGGCGTGGGTCTTGAGAATGCCCAGGCCGTCGAAGGCGCGCTTGCCGTCGATGACCACATATTCGCCCAGGGCGTCCAGGGCGTTGCCGGTGGCCAGCATCAGCCCGCCGCCGTCCACATAGCGCTCCAGTTCCGCCTTATAGGGGGTCAGGGCCTGGACCATCAGCTGCAACCCCCGCTCGGTGGCAGAGCCCACGTACACCAGGTCCACGCCGCCGTCCAGAAAGGCGGGGCGGTCCTTCAGACCGGTTTCCACCACCTCCATCTCCGGGCAGGACTGGCGCAGATAGGTGACGTTCATCAGGTCGCCGCAGAGGTTGGCCACCTCGGGGAACAAAATCTCGGTTTTCATGCCTGCACCTCCTGCTCCGCCGCCCGGGAACGGGCGATATCCTTCATCTGGTCATATACCTGATAGGCAAGCTCCAGGGTGTCCGTGCCGTAGAGCACATACAGCTCGTCGCCGGGCTCGTAGGCCATCATGGCCGCTGCGTCGTGCTCGTCCTTGGCGCAGGCCAGGCGGTCCTCCGGCACGCCGGCCATCAGGCAGCGGAGCTTGTAGTCCTCGCACCGCAGACCGGTGCACACCACCCGGACGATGCTCTCGTCCGCCAGATACTCAAAGTCCGTATCGTAGAACCAGCAGACGTTTTCCGACCAGTGGGGCACGTCCGTCAGGGAGTTCATCAGCAGCATGACTTCTTTCTTGCCGGGGCGGGAGGCGATATACTGGAATACCCGGGAGCAGGCCAGGGCGTTCTTGTCCTTGGCCATTTCCCGGACCAGGGTGACGTTTCCGGCCTGTTCCACGTTGTGGCGGCTTTCGGTGATGGCGGACTGGGACAGCACCCGGGCGATCTCGTCATGGGCGTAGCCCAGCTGACGCAGCACGGCGATCACCGTGACCATGTTGTAGACATTGAACACGCTGTCGCAGATCAGGGTGTAGGGGTATTCCTTGCCGCCCTCCCGGATGGTCATGGTACCGCCGGGGATATCCACGTTGGTGGCCAGATAGTCGCTGTCCGGGGAGTGGAAGCCGCAGTCCTGGCACACGGCCCGGCCGATGTGGTGATAGCGGCGGTATTCATAGCGCAGCTTCCCGGCGCACTTGGGGCAGATGCGCACGTCGTTGATGTGGTTGACGCACTCCACGGTGTCCGAGGGCAGGCGGTCGATGCCGAAATAGACCCGGGAATTCTCCGGGGCCAGGCCGCAGGAGATCAGGTCGTCGGCGTTGAGCACCAGCTTGGAGGCGGCGGGGACGCTGCGGCTGATGATGCCGGCGATGAAGTCGGCGTGGGCGTTGCGCATGATGCTGTCCCGGAACAGGTTGGTGACGGCGATATAGTCCGGGGTGATGTAGGGGTACACCCGGACGCTGGAGCGCTCGTCCACCTCCAGCACGGCCATGTCATAGTCCTTTACCCGGCCCGCCAGGTCGCAGCCCTTCAGCAGGGCGGTGGCGATGCCGCTGGCCACGTTGGAACCGGCCCGGTTGATGAGGACCCGGTGACCCGCCTTTTCCAGGGTGTCCGCCAGGAGATTGCTGACGGTGGTTTTGCCGTTGGTGCCGGTGACGGCGATGATGGTTTTGGGACGGCCCACATACTTCAGAAAGTCCGGGCACAGCTTCAGGGCCAGGGTGCCGGGGAAGTCCGTTCCGTTGTGGCGGGTGATCTTCAGCGCCGGGACGGACAGCTTCGCCATCCACAGCGCAAACAGGAATCGCAGTTTACCCATTGTGTTCAAGCCTCCTTGGTAATGATCGCCGCCGCCCGGCAGCTGCAGCCGTCGGCATTTTCAAATTTCAGGGGCATGGTCAGGAACGTGAATTCCCGGCCGATGAGCTGCGCCAGCCCCTTGAGGTTCTCGGTATTCACCAGCCCCGCGCCAAACAGAGTCAGGTGGTTGGGGAAGTCCACCGTGCCGCAGGGGTCCAGGGAGATGGAATCCTCTCCCACCCCCTTCAGGGGCAGGCCCGCCACGAACCGGGCGGCCTCCTCGGTCAGACACGGAAACCCCTCATAATAGGCATCGGTGCCCCAGTATTGGTCCCACCCGGTGCAGAACAGCAGAAAGTCCGCGTCCCGCAGGGCGGCCTCGTGCCGCAGCAGCAGGTCCAGGGGAATTTGGGACAGGCCACGGCAGTCCAGCACATAGCCCCGGCCCACAAAGCGGTCCGGACCGAAGCTGTCCAGGGTGGGGGCCCCGTCCATCATGTGGGCGGGGGCGTCCATGTGGGTGCCGGTGTGGGAATACATGTGCAGCAGGGTCTCCCGGTAGCCGCACTGGGAAACGGTGCAGGCGGTGGTAAGCCGGGGCGGCTCCGTGCCGGGATAGACGGGCATATCCTCCCGGATGGTGTGGGTCAGGTCGATAACGGTCATGTTGAGGTCCCTCCTTCGGGCGGTGTTTCGCGGGTGTGCAGGTATACCATCAGGGCCGCTATGTCGGCGGGGGATACGCCGGAGATGCGGCCCGCCTGGCCCAGGTTCTCCGGCCGCAGGGCGGCCAGCTTCTCCCGGGCCTCCAGCCGCAGGCCCTGGATATGGCTGTAATCCATGTCCGGCGGCAGGCGGCGGCGCTCCAGCTTCTCAAATTCCTCCACCTGCTTCTCCTGGCGGCGGATGTAGCCCTCATATTTCACGGTGATCTCCACCTGCTCCCGGACGGCCGGGGGCAGGCCCGGCGGGGCCGGGTCGAAGGGGATCAGGTCGTCATAGCCCACCTGGGGCCGCCGCAGCAGGTCGATGAGGCGGCAGCCGTCGGCCACCGGGGCGGTGCCCCGGGCCGTCAGCAGATCGTTCAGGGCTGCCGAGCCGGGGACGCCGGTTTTCTCCAGGCGGCGGATCTCCCGCTCCACGGCGGCGTATTTTTCCTCCACCCGCCGCAGCCGCTCAGCCGATACCAGGCCGATGCGGCAGCCGATGGGGCACAGGCGGCGGTCGGCGTTGTCCTGCCGCAGCAGCAGGCGGTATTCCGAGCGGCTGGTCATCATGCGGTAGGGCTCCTGGGTGCCCTTGGTCACCAGGTCGTCGATAAGGGTGCCGATGTAGCCTTCGCTGCGCTTCAGGATCAGCGGCTCCCGGCCCAGCAGGGCCAGCGCCGCGTTGACGCCCGCCACAAAGCCCTGGACCGCCGCCTCCTCGTATCCGGAGGAGCCGTTGAACTGTCCCGCCCCGTACAGGCCCCGGACCGTCCGGGTCTCTAAGGTGGGGCGCAGGGCCGTGGGGTCGATGCAGTCGTATTCGATGGCGTAGGCCGGGCGCATCATCTCCGCCCGCTCCAGGCCGGGGACGGAGTGCAGCATGGCCAGCTGCACGTCCTCCGGCAGGGAGGAGGAGAAGCCCTGGATGTACATTTCCTCCGTGTCCAGGCCCATGGGCTCGATGAACAGCTGGTGCCGCTCCTTGTCCGGGAAACGGACGATCTTGGTTTCGATGGAGGGGCAGTATCGGGGTCCCACCCCCTGGATGACCCCGGAATACAGGGGGCTTTTGTCCAGGTTTTCCCGGATGATGCGGTGGGTCTCCGGGGTGGTGTAGGTCAGCCAGCACACCGCTCGGTTTTCCGGCGGGGCCGGGGTCTCGAAGCTGAAGGGCAGGGGAGAGGGGTCCCCTTCCTGGAGCTGCATTTGGGAAAAGTCGATGCTCCGGCGGTTGACCCGGGGAGGGGTGCCGGTTTTGAACCGCCGCAGAGGCAGGCCCAGGGCCAGCAGGCTCTCCGTCAGAGGGCCGGCGGCGTGAAGTCCGTCGGGGCCGGATTCCTCCACGCAGTCGCCGACGATGGTGCGGCCCCGGAGATAGGTGCCGGTGCACAGCACCACCGCCCGGACCCGGTATACCGCCCCGGTGCGCAGCACCACGCCGGTGACGCGGCCGTTTTCCGTCCGCAGGGCCACCGCCTCCGCCTGGCGCAGGGTCAGGTGCTCCTGCCGCTCCAGGGTGTGCTTCATCACCTGCTGATAGGCCCGGCGGTCCGCCTGGGCCCGCAGGGACCACACGGCGGGACCCTTCCGGCGGTTGAGCATCCGATACTGGATGCAGACCCGGTCCGCCGCCCGGGCCATTTCGCCGCCCAGGGCGTCCAGCTCCCGGACCAGGTGACCCTTGGCGGTGCCGCCGATGGCGGGGTTGCAGGGCATATTGCCCACGGCGTCCAGGTTGATGGTCAGGCACACCGTTTCCAGCCCCAGGCGGGCGGCGGCCAGAGCCGCCTCGATGCCGGCGTGTCCCGCGCCGATGACGGCGATATCAAATTGTCCCGCGTCAAATTCTCTCATACAGGCTCCTTATGCGCGCCGCAGGGTCAACACCGCCACCTCCGGGCGGTTGAACAGGCGCACCATGCCGCCGAGGCCCCGGGAGACAAATACCTCCGCGCCCCGGCAGGTGTAAAATCCGTTGGTATAGGAGGGCAGCAGCGTGCCGCCGCTTCCCAGCAGCCCGTCGGTAAAGGGCAGACGCCACAGGCCGCCGTGGCCGTGGCCCGACAGGGTCAGATCCGCCCCCAGGGCGGCGTATTCCGATTCAAACAGGTTGTTCCGGTGGGCCAGCAGCAGCCAGAAGCCCTCCGGGGCGGCGTCCCGGACCTCCCGGGCCACCTGCTGGGGCGTTTTCTGGTCGGCGTAGCCGTTGGGGTCGTCGATGCCCGCCAGGAGCAGGCTGTCGCCGCCCCGCTGAAGCGTCACGAAGCCGTTATGGAGCCAGGTGACGCCGCAGTCCGCCAGCAGGGCCGCCGTCTCCTGCATCTTTCCGGCGGCCCACTCGTGGTTGCCGGAGACGAAATAGCAGGGGGCCAGGGCCGTGAGCCTTTCCAGCAGAGGGCGCAGGTACGCCGGGTCCGTCCACTCGTCCACGAAATCCCCCACCAGGGCGATGACGTCCGGGTGGGCGGCCTCCACCGCCGCCGCCAGGCGGCGGTTGTCCCGGCCGAACCGGCGGCCATGGAGGTCCGACAGCACCACCAGCCGTCCGCCGTCCCAGCCCGGGGGCAGACGGGAGGAGGAAAATGCGTATTCCTCGACGGAGAGGGTGTAGTTCCCCCACCAGAGCCCGGCTCCGGCCAGGGTCAGGGCCGCCAGCAGCAGCGGCAGGGTCTTCTTTCTGCGTTGTTCCTTGTGGGCCACGGCGGCACCTCCTTTCCCGCTGTCACTTATTATATAATAGGTTCCCCGGGGTTTGCAAGTCCTTTGTTGTGCATAATAGCAAAAAATGATGAGCGGTTTTTATGAAAAATGTAGATTCTCACCCTTGCAAAACCGGGCCGGGCGGGATATACTATAACCGTGAAAAGAGAAGAAAGGAGCGTGATACAATGACCAACATCTTCATGAAGGGTGACCTGGATGACATGATCTTCGAGGGTTCCGACTGGCAGCCCAGCGAGCGGTAAGTGATCCGGCTATACCAAGGAAGAAACCACGCCTGTGCGTGGTGATTTTTTTTACAGAAAAAGCGTTTTACGAAGGGATGCGCCGCAAGGCGCTTTTTTTGTGCCCATTTATGGGGCCCGTCTGCGGCGGCACAGGTCCGCGATGATGAGCGCGGCGCAGCACAGCAGCACCGCCGCCAGAATGAGAATGGCGCAGCTGCGGAAGAACGCCTCCGGCAGGATCAGGATCACCGGGTCCGTGGCCGGGTCAAAGAGCCAGTTGTCCTTGCCGGGGAAGAAGATGCTGTGGAACACCGTGAAGGCCCGGTCAAAGTCCAGGGCCGCCAGGACGCCGGCTATGGCCAGCGCCCCGCCCAGGCCGCAGCCGGCCCAGAAGCCGGGACTGTGGCCCGCCAGGGGACACAGGGTCAGGCCCTTTTTCCGCCGCAGAGCGTACAGCACCAGCAGCACCGCCATGCACACCGCCAGCACCCGAAGGTCCAGCAGAAACAGCCGCCGCACATCGGCGAAGTGGCTGGCCCCCTCCGGGGAGAAGGACAGCACACCGGCGGCAAAGTCCGGGCGCTTGCCCAGGCAGTAATCCATCACGTCGTCAAAGGCCGCCCCGATCTGCTCCGCCGTCAGGCCGCTGCGGGCGGGGATGCCCAGAGGCTCGATCTGGGCCCGGTAGAAGGGCCGGATCAACAGCGGCAGGGCGATGGACCCGGTCAGGATGGTCAGGGCCATGGCAAAGGCCGTGAAAACGGACAGCAGCTTCCTCATGAAATATCCTCCTTTTTCCGGCCGGACAGCACCAGCAGCACCTGGCCCGGCAGGTAAAACAGCCACATACCCACCTGGGCAAAGGCGGCAAGCCACCCGGGAAACAGCTCCGGCTGGTTATGAACGCCCACGCACACGTCGCACAGCAGGAACAGACACAGTCCCCAGGCAAACAGCGGCATGGAAAGGGAAAGCGCCTGACAGGCGTTCACCAGGAAATTGGCGAAATACACCGCCGCCAGCAGGTTCAGCGGCGACAGCAGGCCCAGGGCCCACAGCCCTGCCCAGGCCGCACCCACCAGGAACAGCCGCAGTCCCCACAGGGAACGGCCGCACCGGCGGAGGATACGGACCAGGTACAGCCCCTGGACCCCGCAGAACAGGGCCACCCCTGCGCCGTACCAGTCGTTCAGCAGCAGAAGAAAGGTGTCGGCCCCCAGGGTCAGGGCCATGGCGGCGGCCATCAGGCGGTTGCCGCCCCGCCGGGCGAACAGCACGGAAAACACCAGGCACACGGCGATGGAGGCGTATTTCACCGGGTCGCCGCTGCCGCCGGTAAGGTCCAGGGTCATGAACGCCGCGTACAGGGCCGCCTCCAGCCCCAGAAAGGTCGCCGTCACAGGTCCCACAGCTGCGGGTCGCTGGCGGAGACGCACAGGGCCCCGGCGCTCAGCGCCGCGGTGACATCGGCCTTGTCCGCCAGCAGGCCCCCGGCGATCAGGGGCACCGGCAGCTCCCGGGACAGCCGGGCGATGACCCTGTAAATGGTACCGGGCAGCACCTCGATCAGGTCCGGCATCCCTATGCCGGTCTCCTTCCCCAGGTTGCTGACGGCCTTGGAGTCGATGGCGAACACCCGCAGCACCGTCAGCATGCCCAGCTCCCGGCCCCGGCGGATGATGTGGGGCCGGGTGGAGATGATCCCGTCGGCTCCGCAGGAGCGCAGATAGTCCACGGCGATCTCCCTGGGGGCCAGTCCCGCCACCAGGTCCCCATGGACCACCGCCCGCTTCCCGGCCCGGTGGACCCGGTCCACAAGACCCACGATATTCAGAATGTCGCCGCACAGCAGGAACACCGCCGCTCCGTCGTGGGCCAGGGCCAGGTCCAGAGTCTCCGGCTCCTTCACCGCCGGGATCACCGGCGTCCGCTCCAGCAGCGGCAGCATGGGATGGGACATAGGGCGGACCCTCCTTCCGCAGTTTTCTCTCCCTATGTTACCACGGTAGGTGGGCAAATTTCAACGATATTTTCAGGAAAAAGTGCTTGACAGGGGAGGGAGGGTCTGGTATACTATCCTGGAAAACAAAGAAGGCTGGATGCATCCGCCTCACCTCCCGCCCCAGGCAAAGAGGTCAACAGCGATTTTCGTCAGGGCTTCCGTTATGGGGGCCGTGCCGCTGCGCGGATGCAAGGGATGCATTCGCGTTTTTTATTTATCGAATGGAGGTGCGACGGTTATTAGCAAGGTAGAGCATGAACTCAATGAAGAGATCCGGGATAAGGAGATCCGCCTCATCGGCGAAGACGGCGAGCAGCTGGGCATTGTGTCCTCTGCGGAGGGCCTGCACATCGCCGAGGAAAAGGGACTGGACCTGGTGAAGATTTCCCCCCAGGCGACGCCGCCTGTGTGCAAGCTCATGAACTATGGCAAGTTCAAGTTCGAGCGCAGCAAGAAGGAGAAGGAAGCCAGAAAGAACCAGCACGTGGTGGAGATCAAGGAAATTCGCATGTCTCCGGGCATCGATGTCGGCGACTTCAACACCAAGCTGAAAAATGCGCAGAAGTTCCTGGCTGACGGCAACCGGGTGAAGGTCTCCGTCCGCTTCCGCGGCCGCGAGATGGCGCATACGGATATCGGCCGGGATCTGCTGAAGAAGTTCGCGGAGCTTTGCGCCGACGTGGCCACCATGGATAAATCCGCCAAGATGGAGGGCCGGCTCATGTCCATGTTCCTGTCCCCCAAGGCCCAGAAGGCCGGAAAATAACACACGAGTTCTTCCCGCCCCGGCGGGAGAATAGATGGAAGGAGTAATATTATGCCTAAACTGAAGACCCACAGCGGCGCCAAGAAGCGCTTCAATCTGACGAAGTCCGGCAAGGTCAAGAGAGCGCACGCTTTCAAGAGCCACATCCTCACCAAGAAGGACACCAAGCGCGGTCGTCGCCTGCGCAGCGGCACCTATGCCGACTGCACCAATGAGGCCACCATCCGCAAGATGATCCCCTACAAATAAGAGACGGATATCGTTAGAAATAGGAGGCAATTAAGAAATGGCACGTGTTAAAGGCGCTATGATGGCGCGTAAAAGAAGAAATAAGACTCTGAAGCTGGCCAAGGGCTACTGGGGCGCCAAGTCCAAGCACTTCAAGATGGCCAATGAGCAGGTCATGAAGTCCCTGACCTACGCCTATGTGGGCCGCCGGCTGAAGAAGCGGGATTTCCGCCAGCTGTGGATCACCCGCATCTCCGCCGCCTGCAAGCTCAACGGCATGAACTACTCCACCTTTATGCACGGTCTGAAGGTGGCCGGCATCCAGATCAACCGCAAGATGCTCTCTGAGATGGCCATCAACGACACCGTGGCCTTCACCGCCCTGTGCGACATCGCCAAGAAGGCGTAAACGGATACGCGGAACATACGACATAAAAAATCAGGTCCGGAAACGGACCTGATTTTTTTGTTCCAAAAGGCTTGCAGACTGAGAAGTGTTTTTTGCGACGTACACGCCGCGTCCCTCCGGCCCGCCGCACGGCGGCCCGGCCCCACTCCTGATAGAAGCCGCGTCCGGCCACGCAGATCAGGATCTGGCCGCCGCCGCTTTTGGCGTGATGGATGTGCCAGTTGTTGCGGCAGCCCGGCTCAAAGGTCACATTGAAAATACCGACCTGTTCCGTGGAAACGGGCGCAAGAAAGCTCCTGCCCGTAAAATACTGCGCAAAGCCGTCGTTGGGCGCACCGATGGGGAAGACCATGGACGCGGCATGCCGGGCCATGGCGCTGTCGCCCGAAGGAGCGGTTTGTTTCACAGACATTTTCTTTACTTCCATTATTCCGGCCCGCGCTCTTGCGCGGCGCTTTGGTTTTTGCTATACTCATGATAACACCTGAACCCGACTTTAAGTCAAGATCTTGAGGCGGGATATCTGTAAATTTTGCTTGAAGGGAGGCACAGAAGTTGAAACAACGCACCTATATTGCCATTGACCTGAAATCCTTCTATGCCTCTGTTGAGTGCCGGGAGCGGGGGTTGGATCCGCTGGACACCAACCTGGTCGTTGCGGATGAGAGCCGGACGGAGAAAACCATCTGTCTGGCGGTGACGCCCTCCCTCAAAAGCTACGGCATCTCCGGGCGCAGCCGACTTTTCGAGGTGAACCAGCGGGTCCGGGAGGTGAACGCCCGGCGGCAGCAGAAGGCCCCGGGGCGAAAGTTGGAGGGTTCATCCCACTTTTTCTCCCGGTTGCAGGCTGACCCGGCCCTTGCCGTGGACTTCCTCATCGCGCCGCCGAGAATGGCGTACTACATGGAGTACAGCACCCGCATTTATCAGACTTACCTCAAGTACATCGCGCCGGAGGACATGGTGGTCTACTCCATCGACGAGGTGTTCATGGACGTCACCGACTATCTCAGCACCTACCGGCTGACGGCCCGGGAGCTTGCCATGAAGATCATTCTCGATGTGCTGGAATCCACCGGCATCACGGCAACTGCCGGAATCGGGACAAACCTCTTTCTCTGCAAGGTAGCCATGGACATTGTAGCGAAGCACATTCCCGCCGATAAAAACGGCGTCCGCATTGCAGAGCTGGACGAGATGAAGTTTCGCCGTGAGCTGTGGTCACACCGGCCTCTCACCGATTTCTGGCGGGTGGGCCGGGGCATCGCAAAGAAGCTGGAGGAGAACGGGATGTTCACCATGGGCGATGTTGCCCTCTGCTCGGAGCGGAATGAGGACCTGCTTTATAAGCTCTTCGGCAAGAACGCGGAACTGCTCATCGACCATGCGTGGGGCTGGGAGCCCACCACCATTGCGGCCATCAAGGCGTACCGCCCCAGCTCCAACAGTCTCAGCTCCGGTCAGGTCCTGCACTGCCCCTATGAGGCGGACAAGGCAAAGCTGGTCGTCCGGGAGATGACGGACCTGCTGGTGCTGGATTTGGTGGATAAGGGGCTTGTCACCGATCAGATGGTGCTGACCGTGGGCTATGATGTTGAGAATCTGACCGATCCGGCGCGGCGGGCCAGGTATCACGGCCCGGTGGAAACCGACCGCTATGGCCGCCGGATCCCGAAGCAGGCCCACGGCTCTATTAACCTTGACAGTCACACATCATCTACGAAGAAAATAATGTGCGCCGTGTCAGAGCTGTTTGACCGGATCGTGGACAGGAATCTCCTGGTGCGGCGCATGTATGTCGTTGCAAATCATGTCCTGCCGGAAGCGGATGCACCGAAGAAGAACAACGGGGTTGTCCAGCTCGACCTTTTTACGGACTACGCCGCCCAGGAGGAAAAGCAGAAGGCGGAGGACGCCGCCCTGGAACGGGAACGAAAAATTCAGAAGGCGGCACTTGCCATCAAGAAGAAGTACGGAAAGAACGCCATTCTCAAGGCGATGAATCTGGAAGAAGGCGCAACGGCGAAGGACCGAAATGCGCAGATCGGCGGGCATAAGGCGTAGAGAATGAAATAAATTGGAATTTATAAAGGAGAATATTGATGAAACTATTTTTATGTTCACATTTTTCAAGTGTAGGAAGTCTGATAAAGGAAGAAATTGAAAATAAGAAAGTCGCATTTATTCCAACAGCTTCGCTGCGTGAAGGCTACACCGGTTATGTCGGCTCGGCTCGAAAGCTATTCAATAAACTGGGAGCAACCGTAACGGAAATTGATATTTCAACGGAGGCTTATTTAACGATACAGTCCGTTTTTGAAGATGCGGATGTGATCTATTTTACTGGTGGAAATTCTTTCTTCCTTATGGATCAGCTCCGTAAAACGGGAACGAATGAGCTATTGAAGAAGGAATTGGCAAAGGGAAAACTGATGATCGGTGAATCGGCGGGTGCGATTATATGCGCTCCAACTATCCAATATATTGAACAAATGGATGAAAAGCCAGAGGACTACTCACAAGAAGATGATGCAGGGCTTGATTTGATTGATTTCTATGTTCTTCCGCATTATCTTACAGCACC
>NZ_JAJEPW010000019.1:0-53661 GCF_020687045.1 Brotocaccenecus cirricatena | reverse complement strand
CCCCCCCCCCCCCCCCCCCCCCCCCCCCCCCCCACGTCCGTTATTGGCTTGGGCGAGGACTTACGTTACTTCCCGTTTTCCTGAGTCATGGAACGGGCTTTCTTCTCCATTGCCTTCTGCCGCTTAATCTGTGAGCGCATCTTTTGCCGTTTTCTTACGCTGGGAAGCTCCTGAATATTAATGTATATCAGCAGCACTGCGAATAAGAGAGCAAAACCACCCATACTGAACGTAAGTATCCGAACAAGTACAGAGTCCAAGTTGTACGCATCTACAGAGCCAACCACAGCGCCATCAATCTCTGCTGTAATGACGCAAGGGTCCAACCGTCCCCAGGGAAGCGGGAACTTATCATACACATAGATGTGGATTGTTTGTCCAATCGCGTCTTTTTCGCAAAGAACGGCATACACATCATCCGGAAGATTGTACACTACGCCATCCGTGGATTCCATTTTTCCATGAGAAGAACAATAGCTGCGGCTTGTCCACAGCTGACGGATCGTTACCGTTTGATAGTGCGAGTTTTCCGACGTGCTCTGTTGTGTTTCGTTTATGTTGCCTATAGTAAAGAAAAAGAATATAACGAGAAATCCCATTATCGTCAGACAATCTCTTACAGTAAAGGATTGCCGCTTCTTTTTTTTCGACATCTATCTCTCACCTATACGCTCGATAAATAGCATTTCCGGCTTTGCGGCTACCCCAAAACGTCATGCTATATGCAAAGCCAACACCAAACCCGCTAATAGCCGAAGCGGCTACTCTCTTTACATCGGACCGGAGCGCATTTTTCACTACCTTGGTTACGGGTTTTCCAGCTGATATTTTGTCCATCGCTTTTTTTGCGGTTCCTAGTATACGTCCTGACAGTTTATCCATTTTCGTGCTGTTAAATCCAGGATCTAAAACGCTGTTCAAAGCTCCAAACCCAGCCGCTAATGTGGCATCTAAAATTAGCTCACCAAATGATACTTTCTTGCCAGACGTTGTGTTATCATAAATGGAACCAACAAACCCTGTAACCGCACCAATAATTGCGGAAGCGGTTCTTCCAACATTCAATCCACCAAGCCCACCACACAAGCCGGCTACCAGATAATCGGTGACTGATGCGTCCTTTCCCTCGAGTTTACTAGATATAAATGTCGTCGCAACACCTACTGCGGCGCCAATAACAAAGTCCCACAGGTCCCCGCCATCATCTTTTCTGCTGACTGGGTCATTATCGCAGTAGGCAAAGAGATTCTTATCCCAGTTGGCTTTGTCCGGGGAAGCTCCAAGGACATCCGCGGTATCCGCGTTGATAAACCTTCCCCAAACCGGGTTATAGTACCGGCTGGTGAGGTAGTACAGGCCCGTCTCAGTGTCATAGACATACCCGCGATAGCGCAGGGGATTCGCAGCACCGAGGGTGGAGGCCATAGTGCCGTCGGTGGACATGGGCGCGCCCCAGGGGTCATAGGTGTAGGACACCACCTGGGTGCCGCTGGCGTTCACAAGACCAGTAACGTCGCCCTGGGCATTCTTCAGGTAGAAATACCTGTTGCCGTTGTACGTCACAGACGCCGGGCCAGTGGAGTCGTAGGTAAAGTGCAGCTTGTTGCTGCCCCAGGTCATCTCCGTCAGCTGATCGCCCAGGTAAGAGTAGTTGTACGTTGTGCCGTTGACTGTCTTGGAAATGCGCTTGCCGTTGGCATTGTAGCCGTAGGTGATGCTGCTGCCGCTCTTGCTCATGGACGCCAACTGGCGGCCGTGCTGCCAGGCGTAGGTCCATGTGCCGTCGGACAGGGGATTGCCTATGGCGTCGTAGGTGATGGACTTCCCATTGAACGCCGTCAGCAGGTCCGGCCAGTCGGTGTTGTCGTAGGTGTAGGTGGCAAGAATGGAATTCGGATTCTTGTTATTGTAATAATCCGTCAGCCCGCGCTGGGTTATGTTGCCGCCATCGTCATAGGTGTACGTCCAGACATAGCCACCGGGATAGTCCTCCGCACTGATCAGACGGCCGTATTTGTCATATCGGTACTCAAATTCTAGTCCGCCGCCGGTAATGGAAGTAATATTCCCCTTGTTGTCATAGGTGTACGTGTATGCAACCTTGCCGTTGTTCCAGGTTTTCACCTGGGTGGAGGTGGCTGACGAGCTCGGATTCACATAAGTGACCGTGGTGCTGACCACGGGGCTGCTGCCATTTTTAACAGTTAGTCCGGACATACGGCTGAAGCTGTCGTAGGCGTAGTTAGCGGAGATGGCACCCTCTGTCGCCTTGGTCAGCCGGTTGTCCTTGTCATAGGCATAGGTGCTGGTGTAGGTGCTCCCGTTCAGCGTCTGGGTCTGGGAGGACAAATTGTTCTCGTCGTCGTAGCCCCACTGGACAATGTTGCTGTAACCGTCGCCGGACTCCTCATACCGCATGAGCCGGTCCAGGAAATCGTAGCTGTAGCGGTTGACCCGGCCGGAAATGCCGTCGGTTAGCTGGCCCAGGTTGCTGTTGGCATCGTAGGCGTAGGACACGGTGCTGCCGGTGTCGCCGTAGGTCACTGCGGTGGTGCGGCCAAAGCTGTCGTAGCTGTAGGACACGGCGCCGCCGTTGCCGTAGACGGACCGGCTCAGCCGCCGGTTCTGATCGTTGGTATAGCTGTGGGAGATCAGGGTGCGGCTTCCGGCCTTCACCGCCGTGGTCAGGTCGAACACCCCGTAGGTGAAGCTGTAATCCGTGCCGGAGGCGGTGGAAATGGCGGACAGCAGATCCTTGCTGTAGGTATAGTCCACCGCGGCAGTGCTCTGCTGGACCTTGGTGGTGCGGTACAGCTGGTCGTGGGTGTAGTTGGTGCGGGTGCTGGCCGTCTCGCCGGGAGCCTGGGTCCAGTTCAGAACGCCTGTCTGGGTGTCGTAGCCATAGGTGGTGGTCTGGCCCAGTGCATCCGTAACGCTGGAGACCTGGTCCCCGTTAGCCGTATATACCGCGCTGGCGGAAATGGTCTGGCTGCCGCTGCCCAGCTTTACGGTCTTGATGTTGCCATAGGTATCATAGGTGAACCGGGAGGTAACGCCCTCCGGGCTTACCGCTTTGGTCACGTTGTGGTAACTATCATAAGTATACGACTGACTGGCCCCACTTGGCAAGGTCATTTTTACCAAATTGTTGTTGGAATCGTAATCATATTTGGTTTTGTTCTTTTGCAGGTCTACCACGCTGATGAGATTGCCGTTGGAGTCGTAGTCATAGCTATGTCCAAACTCCTCTTTGAACAGCTGCACATTGTCGAAATAGACGGTGTTCAGCGTCTGGACATAGGCCGTGTAGATGCCCATTTTGGAGTAGGGCTTGGCTGCCTTGACCACGCCGGAAACAAACTGCCAACTGCTCTGGCTGTCTGTATCCGGATTGAACTTGATAAAGTTATCGCTTGTGGTGCCATCTGTGTAATAGAATCGCACCATCAGGGCATACATCCGGCGATTGCTGTCGTCCGTATATACGCAGTCGCCCTTGGCCCAGCCGGCCACCGTATATACATCACCTGCGGCCCCGCCAAGGCCGCTCAGAATTTGATTGCCATACTTGTGCTTGTTGGGGTCACCGGTGATGCGCATGACCCGCTTGTCCGAGTTCTCCGTGGGAGAGCTGGTATAGGTGATGATCTGGTCCGTACTGGCGCAGCTGGAGTTGGGAGTCCAGGCGGAATTAAAGGAAAAGTCGCTGTTTTCCACCAGGTTATACCGGCTGGGCGAGGCGGTCTGTTCCAGCTGCAAGGCGTCAAAATAGGCGGCTGTACCGGAGGTGTTCTGCAGGAAGGGGAGAACCGAGGCATAGGCGCTTCCGGATGGCAGCGTATACGTCACCTGCAGCCGGGTCCAGGTGTTATTGGCCGGTGCGGCGGTGCTGACGACCAGGGGCTCCGTGCTGCCGGGCTTCAGCAATCCAATGCGGGCTCCGCTGGCTCCGGCTCTGACATAAGCGGAGAATGTATATGTCTTCCCGGGCTCAAGGGCCCGCACAGCGCTGCTGACCGGCTTGAGGGTGTTGTTCTGAATGGACAGGGAGGTGCGGCCATAATAGGCCTGGGCCTGGCTGTAGCTCCAACTGCCGGTACCGGTGCCGGAGACCGTCCATCCGGTCTTGCTCTCGAGGCTGCCGCTTTCCAGCAGGTTGATAACCGTATTCTGCAGCTTGGACGACAGCGTCAGCTGACTGGCCTTGGCCAGGTCCGTGCTGTTGGCATATTGGGAGAACTGCGCACTGCCCAGTCCATCCTGCACCGACAGGGTACTGCCGTAGCGGTTGAACTGCATGATCTCCTTGTTGCCGTTGTGATCGGTAAATGTGGTCTGGTTATGTGCATATTCCAGAGACAGTGTTCCGCCTGCGGTGCTGCCATCGTATTCCTTGATGGTCGCGATTCGGTTAGGCTGTCCGTTCGTGGTCGTGTTATAGGTATACGCCAGCTTATAGCCGTCAGCATCCTGCGCACCGGTCAGCAGATGTTCTGCACCATAGGAAAATGTCACATTTTTCCCGTCTGGATATCCGATGGTCCTCAGATTATCGCCGCTGACCTGGTAGGTCATAGCGGACAACTCTGTTGTGCCGGTACCTGTAAAGCTGATCTTGGTCAGGTTGCCGCTGCTGTCATAGCTGAATCGGTATTTGCGGCCAACGCCGTCCGAGATGACCGAGATGTGATCCTGCGATGCGTAGTAAATAGAGACACTGCTGGCTGTGGCCTGGTTATTGGAGAGTCCAGCCAGCCGTCCACTGGCATCGAAATAGCGTTTGCTGCCGCTCTTTTCTGTGATACAGAATTTTTTCGTTCCGCTGCCGGTATCCGTCAGTTGACGTGTAGGCTCCAGTTCATCCACATACAGCCCGGCAGACTTTTTCATAAAATAGTGGCGGGTGCCGTCCTCATCCTCCCACCGGTAGTAGGTAGTGCCGCCTAAAGTGATCTGCTCAACGCGCTGGTTGTAATTGGTACGCCAGCCGTAGCCAAGACCGTAGGCCTTGTTTCTCTTGTCGTTTGCGTTATAGACAGCGTTGATGCTGACGGGCATCCGGTTGCCGGAAAAGCCCAGCCCTGTGTGGACCCACACCAGGTTTCCGGTGTAGTCATTGACATAGCCGGTACCGGCCCGTCCGGCACTGGAAGAGGTATAGTCCCAGGTGCTTTCCAGTCCGCAGTTGTTGATGTAGGAGATGACCAGCATGGGGCATTGCTGCGTGTTGCTGTAGTCAGAGGAATAGAAAGACGCTGTTTTTGTTGTCGTCCCACCCTCTACGGCTTCCGACATGCGAAGCATGACACCAGTATTTCCGGAGGGCTCATACCATTTTTGGGCAATGTTCGTAATATCCCAGCTATGCCAGGTTTGTCCGGCAACGAATTGATAATCTTCTGAGGTGTGGACATAGTCCGCCCGGTTAGCCCAGGTAATTGTCTCAGAGTCCCACATGCTTTTGACCTGATGCGCCGTCATATAATTGCCCGAGATACTACCGGAGCCGCTATATTTACAAAGCAAGACCTTTGCGCCCACGACCACATCTGCTGAGGTCAAAGAGGGGATATTCTTAAAACGAATATAAATCCGCTCCCGCCCGCGGTTGGTGGAATATCCTGCATCCAGAGAAATGGCATCATAGGCTGGCGGATTGCGCTGGGTCACGGTCTTATCCCGGATGGTGAACGTGTTGGATACCGGCTGGACTACGGGGTCCAGTATCACGGGATACGCGGCATCCGCCATCCAATCCTGGGGCAGATAGTACCGCAGCTCATAGCCCTTGTCGTTTTCCTCCAAAGTCACTTTGATATCATTGGAGTATGCGTTTTCTGCATCCAGCAGATACGGAGCCGGCATATAGAATACCGGTTCATCTTGGGGACCGGCGTCTTTGGCATAGGCCAGAATACGGTTGTCCTCTTGAAGCTCCAGCCGCAGGCTGTCCGTTTCCAGGCGATAGCGGTAGCCCAGCATTTCCTTCGGGTAGCTGCGCAGAATCAGGGACTCCTTCAACCGATTGGAGTCCAAGTCATAGGTCACATCTGTGTCGTGATAAACATTCTGATACAGGGCCTTACTGCGCTGATTCTTCAGCGCAGCCTCTGGCTGAAGCTGGTCATCGTCTGCCAAAGTGGAAGTGGTACTGCTGATTGCCGCAGTACTTTCGCCTGCGGGAACGCAGATCATATCCTCACCGGGCAGTTCCTCCCCCATGGAGGCGCTGCCGCTTTCCGAGATAGCGCCCCCGTCTTCAAACAACTGACCTGTCAGATAAAAGGATAGACTATATCCATTCCGGCTGACAGTGATCCCTCTGGCGGTGTTCAGTTCGGCGGGTACCGAGACATCCCACATACCGGCGACATTCTGATAAACCGTCTCGCCGTCCCGGGTAGTCGCAGGCAGAAGGCGATTATCGATATCCTTCCACTGGCCATCCTTTTGATAATGAACGGCTGCGGGATAGATAACTACTTGCCGCACGCCGTTGGCCAGCAGAAATTCCTTCTGGTTTTCCTCCCGTCGCTCCAGGACTTCTCCTATTACATCGGGAGGTGTCTCTGCGATGTTTTCCGTTGTCAGCGGCCACAGGTCCCCCAACTCTTCAGCCATGACCTGCACAGGGAGCAGGTATACGGTCAGAAGGAGCGCCAGGAAACAGGACAATATGCGTTTCCACAGTTTCATTCGTTTTTCTCTCTTTCTCTTTGTATTCAGACGCTAGTTTGTGCGTCTACTTATAGAACTGTCCCACTTTCTATTTTGCAACAAAATTCGACATATTTTGCAAAATTTGGAGCAATTGTCAATATACCGCATTGAAATTGAACCTTTTGACTAAGAAAAATGTCCGTTTGAAATAACTGGTGTGCCGCAGACCAATGCCAGGTGTCAACCTGCCTTCGCTGTTTTTATCAATTCTTATGCTTTGAATGGGAACTGCCGGGTTAACGTTGCAATTTGCGCCGGAATGATGTAAACTCTGCTTGTATTATCAAAGCGTCAAGGGAGGACAGACTGCGTGAACTTGGATCTATTTCCCCACAACAAGGCTGCATACCACGCGGCAAGCCGTATGCTGGAGGATGAGGGAAAGGCTGCGATCGTGCATCCCACCGGCACCGGAAAATCCTTTATCGCCTTTCAGCTCTGCGCGGACTATCCGGACAAAACGGTTTGCTGGCTGTCTCCCAGCGCTTATATTTTCAGGACGCAGCTGGAGAATCTGACTGCCGTCACCGGAGGAGAGCAGCCGGAGAATATTCACTTCTTCACCTATGCAAAGCTCATGTCCATGGAGCCGGAGGAAATGTCTGAAATTCGTCCGGACTACATCATCCTGGACGAGTTTCATCGCTGCGGCGCGGAAATGTGGGGACAGGGCGTGGACAGGCTCCTGCACATGTATCCGGATGCGAAGCTGCTGGGCCTGTCCGCCACCAGCGTGCGGTACCTGGACGGCCAGCGGAATATGGCAGATGAGCTGTTTGACGGGAACGTGGCCAGCGAGATGACCTTGGGCGAGGTGATCGTCCGCGGCATATTGCCTGCACCCAAGTATGTGGTGGGGCTCTACAGCTATCAGAAGGAGCTTGAAAAGTATCAGCGCCGCATTCACCGGGCCAAGTCAAGGCCTACGCGGGATGCGGCCCAGGTATACCTGGACGCTCTGCGCCGGAAGCTGGAAATGGCGGATGGGCTGGACGTCATGTTCCGGAAGCATATGACGGATCGATCCGGAAAATATCTGGTGTTCTGCGCCAATAAGGAGCATATGGATGAGCTGCTCTGTCATGCGTCCCAGTGGTTCGGCGGAGTGGACCCGGAGCCCCATGTTTACCGGGCCTATTCGGAGGACCCGGAAACCAGCCAGGCCTTTGCTGCTTTCAAGGCGGACGGCAGTGCGCATTTGAAGCTGCTGTTTTGTATTGACATGCTGAACGAAGGCATCCACACGCCGGATGTTTCCGGGGTCATTCTGTTTCGTCCCACAGTTTCACCCACCGTCTACAAGCAGCAGATAGGCCGGGCCCTGTCCTGCGGCTCAGCCAGAACTCCGCTGATACTGGACGTTGTCAACAATGTGGAGAATCTATACAGTATCGGAACCATCCAGGAGGAGATGCAGGCGGCTATCACCTACTATCGGTATTTGGGCGGCGGCGACATTGTCCAGGAGCGATTTGAGATCATCGATGAGGTACGGGAGTGTCGGCAGTTATTTGCCAGGCTGGAGGATTCTCTGTCCGTTCCGTGGGAGCATATGTTAGTTTGTGCGGCGGCATTTTACCGGGAGCACGGACACCTGAATGTGCCGAAGCAGTATAAGACGCCGGAGGGGTATTCTCTGGGGGCCTGGCTGCAAACCCAGCGCCGTGTGCACAGCGGGTCCGTTCCGGGTACGCTGACAGAGGAACAGGTCCGCCGGCTGGATGGCATCGGGATGGTATGGGACGTCCAGCAGCAGAGATGGGAAAAATATTTCGCTGCACTGAAAGCATACAAGGGTGCTTACGGTGATGTGGATATCAAGAAAGACTATGTGGATCCGCAGGGAATCGCCCTGGGGAATTGGGTATATAACCTGCGGGGTTATCGGGCGTCCGGCTTGCGTTTGTCGTATTTGACGGAAGAACGCATCCGGCAGCTGGATGAACTGGGCTTTATCTGGAGCAAGGAAGACAGCCAGTGGGAAATGAACTTTCAGGCTGCACAGGATTATTATAGAAAGCATGGGGACTTGGAGGTCCCTGCGGCGTATATTTCGCCGGACGGTCTGAAGCTGGGCGTATGGTTACAGTCTGTGCGCTATAACCGGAAAAAGCCGGGAAAGGGCAAGCCCTTGACGGAAAGGCAAATCGCGACGCTTGACGCCATCGGCATGAACTGGACCGGGAAGCTGGACAGGAGCTTCGCCAACGGGATGGTCCACGCACAAGAATACTTCCGTGCAAATGGAGATCTGAATGTCACAAGATCCTGCTGCTCACCGGATGGGTTCCGGTTGGGCGAATGGGTCGCAAACCAGCGCGAACGATATCGGCGGGGAAGCATGCCAGAGCAGCACAAAAAGAAAATGGAGTCAGTGGGAATGGTATGGGAACGACCAGATTCATGGAATACAAAATACGCTATGCTGGAATCCTACTACAAAACGCACGGCAACATATCCATTCCATCGACTTATGAAGAAAATGGAGTATGGCTGGGACGGTGGCTTTCTGAGCAGCGACAAATATATCATGGGAAAAGGGAAGGAAAGCATCTTACGGAGAACCAAATCCATCAGTTAGACTCCCTTGGGATGCTATGGATTCCAAACAATGATACCAAATGGCTTGAGATGTTCCAATCGCTGGTTGACTACGGGAACCAGAATCATAATTTTGACGTTCCTGCTGATTTTGAGCAGAATCCCAGACTCAGACGCTGGGTGCAGAGGCAACAAAGCTTATACCGCAAAAACAGTCTTGCTGCATGGAAGGCAGAAAAGCTTTTGCAGTTGGGGCTGCTTCCATAATCTTATTGTTCTGTTATGTGACTTTGCAAGTCCCCTGCTTTCAGAGATGGAAGCGGGGGCTCCAACGAAATGTATTGCAAGCATAAAAAGTAACTGCTAAATTTAATTTTAAGGGTTACAATATTGCGTGTAAGTGAGGTAGTAAGTAGAGGGGCCCAAATCCCCTTCGCTTGCTGCCTCACTTTTGCTTCAAGCTGGTACCTTGACATGTTCATATCATTCATCAGATACATTCCCATAGCCTCCGCGAGAAGCGGGAGCGATGCAGCTGATACGCCGTGACATCCAAGGAAAACGGACCAGCGATTTTTGTCAGCTGCAAGTGCACAGCGGATCTGTGCATCGCCATGACCGGCTATGGGCACAATGATACGCCTGTCTGGCCATAATGTTGAGCGTTGAAGCGGGATTTGGAACGTGATCCGTCGTAACAAGTGGAGACAGCTCGGAGAGATCCTCGGAGGGGTGTGATTCCCGTGGAGTTGGATTAAGCCGCCAACCGTCTGATGATTTCCTATAGGTCGGGGTGTCGTGGACAAAAGGACCGATTCGCAGAATAAAGACCGGCAGCATATGCTGTCGGTCTCTACATAAGTTGATGTGCCGAATGGGGGTGAAGTACACATGAACCACATATACCTACGGGGCCAAATATACTACGCAGACCTTGACCCTGTTGTTGGATCGGAGCAGATGGGAACACGACCCGTATTAATCCTTCAAAACAATGTTGGAAATCATTTCGCGAGAACGGTTATTATTGCACCAATTACCAGCCGCGTTCATGCAAAATCCAAGCTGCCTATACACAGTTACATTGGTATGATCGGTAGAATGAAATATCCTTCCGTGGTCATGCTGGAGCAATTGCGGACCTTGGACAAACGCCGTATAGGATACTATATTGGCAAACTTTCCGAAGAAAAAATGCGGGATGTGACCAAGACGTTGTGTGTCAGTCTTGCTATCCGTCAAAATGATGTAAATTGAAAATAGCGCTGCTGTGGTAGCACTGCACAACATGAACAGGTACATTTGTGCTGGCATGGGGCGAAATAGAATGTCACCAATCCCTGCCTGGGTGAGATTAGAGCAAGTGGAATGCTAAGCACGCAGACAAAATGCTTTGTCTGTGTGCTCGGCGGCTGTTGGGTTAAAGTCGGAAGGAATTGTTCATAATGGTAGCGGAGGTGGCGACACATGAACGATAAGAATGAGCAGCAGATCGGCGCGGCAATCTATGTCGTGGAGCGCGTATTCACCGGCACAAAAACCATCCAGGAAGTGGTAACAGAGGAAATCATTTTCACCGGAAAACAGGCCGCAAGTTTTGACCAGCAGGATAGCCGCATGGTATAATGGAGCCGTAAATGAGTGGTTCCGGGAAGGAGGAAACATGAGGAACCACGTTCAATTAGCAGACGCCTACTACCGCCTTTCCGATGAAGAACGGAAGTATGGCGAATCCGCCAGCATTACCAACCAGCGTACTATTGTCCGGGAGTACTGCGAAAGGCATGGCATCATCCTGGTGGAGGAGTTCGTGGACGACGGCTTTTCCGGCGGGAACTTTGAGCGGCCCGGCTTCCAGGCTATGCTGGAACACCTGAGAACTGGCAAGGCCAACATGGTTATCACCAAGGACCTGTCCCGTCTGGGCCGTGATATGACAGAATCCAGCCATTACGCTGAGCGCTATTTTCCGGAACACGGCATCCGCTATCTGGCACCCGGCAGCAACTTTGACTCCCAGGAAGATAATCTGATGGCACCGTTTCAATTTGCCATGAACGATGTCTATCTGCGGGATACGTCCCGCAAGGTCAAGCAGACGCTGAACACCAAGCGCAACAACGGCAAGTATGTGGCCTGCCCGCCCTACGGCTACAGGAAGGCGGAGCGTACCACCGACCAGCTTGTGCCGGACGAGAACACCGCCCCAGTGGTGAAAAAGATTTTCGACCTGGCCGCCTCTGGTCAGTCCTGCCGCAGCATTGCTATCCGGCTCAACGAGGCATGTATTATGCCGCCGCTGAAGTACCGCGTGGAGTGCCGTGACAACTTTACCGAGCGGGGTGCCCAGCGGGCTTCCGATGAGTGGAACTACACCACGGTCAAGCGCATCCTGCGCAACCGCGTCTATCTGGGCCATACCCTGCTGGGTAAGAGCCGCAAGGTCAGCGTGAAGTCCAAGAAAAAGGTCATCGTGCCAGAGGAGGAATGGGTGTTTACCAAGGATACCCACCAGGCGCTGGTGACCCAGGAGCAGTTCGACCTGGCCGCCCATTTCATGGGGGAGAACACCAAGGCCAACGGCGCAAACCCAGCCTTCCGTCACAGCATCTTCGGCGGCATTGCCTACTGTGCCTGCTGCGGCGCGGCCATGTGCTCTGGCGGCTCCGTCTACAACGGCGAACGGGCGAAATATTGGTATTTGGTGTGCAACAACCTGAGTTCCCGAGCACAGACCCGTTGCCTGCGTGGGGCGCGTATTCGCTACGATGACCTGATGGAAGTCGTCCGCTGTGACCTCAACAAGCTGCTGGCCTTTGGTGAAGATGAGATTCGTACCATCACGGAGAACGCCGTCGAACAGGCCAACGCCTCTTTGGGCGGCGAAGAACCCGCCGTGCAGATCGAGAATATCGACAAGCAGACCGCCCGTCTCAAGAAGATGATCGAGCGCTCTTACCGCGACAACATCGCCGGGATGCTTAGCGACGACATTCACGAGGAGATGGTCAAGAAGTTCGGCATTGAGATCGACGAGCTGACCGTGCGCCGCAAGAAGCTGGTGGCGGGCGAGACCACGGCCAAGGAGATACGCAGTGCCTATGGGCTGTTCTTCGACCTTGCCAAACGGTACACCTGCGTAGAAACCCTGGACAGAGATATACTGCACACGTTCGTTGAGCGTATTGAGATTGGTGAAAAGATCCTGCCGGAGGGCAGGAAAGTCGCTGGGCCGCGTACCCCGTACCGGCAGAGCATCCGTATCTTCTACCGCTTTATTGGGGAGGCCTCGGGAGACAGTCTACGCCAAGTGCAGGCGAATAGAGATCGTGAAGAGACTGTCGGTGCTGCGGGAGCTTTTTGAGGTGGATACACATCCTCCTCGCTGGCAGCCTCCATCTTGAACTTATCCATGGCGGCACGGGCCTGGGGCACGTTCAGCTTGTTGGTATTCTTGGTAGACATGATTGCGTTCTCCTTTCTTGCGTTTTCAGCGAAAACCGCCGTTGGGTATCGCAACCATAGATTGTGCCGCCGATGCCCCGAATATGCGCCGGGCGCATCTGGTAAAATTTTGCGTTACTCTGTAAAATCTCAAAAAATTTCAGAAACCCTATCGCTTTTTTTGGTACTCTGTGCTATCATGGCCCTGGTTGCACAGAGAAAGCGAGGAACGATCACATGCTGGATATTTTTGATATTCTGGGCCCGGTGATGGTGGGCCCGTCCAGCTCCCACACGGCGGGAGCGGTCCGCATCGGCAGCATGGCCCGGACGTTGCTGGGCGACGAGCCGGTGGAGGCCAAGATCCATCTGCACGGCTCCTTTGCCGAGACCGGCCCCGGTCACGGCACCGACCGGGCCCTGGTGGCCGGTCTTCTGGGCATGAAGCCCGACGATCTCCGCATACCCTACGCCTACCAGGAGGCTAAAAAGCGTGGGCTGGAGTTCACCATCGACACTGTGGAGCTACGGGACGCTCACCCCAACACCGCTGTGATCGAAACCTGGGACGCCGGCGGCAAAAAGCTGGAGCTTCAGGCGTGCAGCGTAGGCGGCGGCCGCATCCTGGTGAACAAGGTGGACGGCATCGACGTCAGCTTCGACGGCATGTTCAACACCCTGGTCATCCGGAACCAGGATGAAAACGGCGCTGTGGCGGCGGTGACATCAGTGCTGAACCAGCTGCGCATCAACGTGGCCAATATGAGCCTGTGCCGCCACAAGCGGGGCGGCGACGCGCTGATGGTCATCGAGACCGACCAGCATATCAAGCCCCACCAGGTGGCGTTTCTTTCGGAGCTGACGGGCATTCTGTCGGTGACCTATTACGATAAGGAGGATGATGACGATGTCGCTGGATTCGATGAAGGAAATCTTTGACCGCATGGAAGCCGAGCACAAGCCCTTCTGGGAGATCGTGCTGGAAACGGACATGGACGAGCGCCAGGTGACCTGTCAGCAATCCATGGCAAAAATGCTGACCACCTGGCAATACATGGTGGACGCGGCGGACACCTACACCGGCCGCCGCCGCAGCGTCAGCGGCCTGGTAGGCGGCGACGGCCTGAAAATGCGGCAGTATTCCATCCGGGGCCGGGCCATGTCCGGCGGCTACGTCAGCGAGGTCATCGCCGAGGCCCTGTCCATGGCGGAGTCCAACGCCTGCATGCGCCGCATTGTGGCGGCCCCCACGGCGGGCGCCTGCGGCGTGCTTCCGGCGGTGCTGCTGCCCATGTGCAAGTATGAGGAGCTGAGCCAGCACCGGATCCTGGAGGCCCTGTATGTGGCCAGCGGCATCGGCGCGGTGATCGCCTACAAGGCCTGCATCGCCGGTGCCTCCGGCGGCTGTCAGGCGGAGATCGGCACCGCCTCCGCTATGGCGGCGGGAGCCCTGGTGGCCCTGCGGGACGGCACCGGCCAGCAGATCGGCCACGCCGTGGCCATGGCCCTGAAGAACCTCATGGGCCTGGTGTGCGACCCCGTGGCGGGCCTGGTGGAGGTCCCCTGCGTCAAGCGCAACGTTATCGGCGCGGTGAATGCCATCAGCGCGGCGGACATGGCCCTGGCCGGCATCGAAAGCCGCATCCCCGTAGACGAGGTCATCGACGCCATGGGCGAGGTGGGCCGCCGCATGCCGGTGGAGTTCCGGGAAACCGCCCTGGGCGGCCTGGCCGCCACCCCCACCGGCCGCCGGGTCAAGCAGCAGATGCACCCGGAGTCCCAGGAATTCTGATTCCTGTTCGCAGTATTTTTCTCAAAAATAACAATCCGTATACAAAAGACATCCCCGATGCATGGCATCGGGGATGTCTCAGTTTGTCAAAAAAACCTCGCAGAGTTTGCCGCCCGCAGGCGGCAAATCAATTGAGATCATTTTCGTCCGGGGCGTGTACCTGGACGAAAATTCTTCTCAGATCACGCCCAGGCCGGTGGCGACCTTGCCGATGAAGTCCTGCACGTTGGTGACCATGGTGGTGGCGGACAGGCTGCCGCGGTCCAGCAGCTTATTCACCACGAACTCCGCCGCGTCCACGGCGTACAGATACACCGGGCGGATGGTGCCGTCGGGCATCACCCGGAAGGACGGCGTCATGTTGCCGGTGGCGATGGTGTGCAGCATGGTGGCAAGGCAGATCACGGTGGTGGACTTGCGCACCAGCTCCCGCATGGCGGCTGCGCCCTCATAGGCGTTGCCGTACACCTCCGGCAGCGGCCCGTCGTCCCGGATGGAGCCGGTGAGCACAAAGGGCACATGGTTCTTCACGCAGCCGTAGATGATGCCGTTGTCGATGTGGTAATCCTCGATAAACTGAGGAATGGACCCGCTGCGGCGGACCTTGTTCAGCACATCCAGGTGGTTATAGTGTCCGTTGGGCTGGGACTGCTGGGTATAGATGTCCTGACCCAGGGCGGTGTGCAGCAGCGCACCCTCCAGGTCGTGGGTACCCAGGGCGTTGCCCGCCAGCAGACCGTGGCAGTAGCCGTTGTCGATCAGGGCCTGCATGGCCTTCCGGGCGCCGTCATCAAAGGCGAAGGCGGGGCCCATGACCCACACGATGTTGCCGTGATCCTTCTCGTGGCGCAGCAGCTCCACCAGCCGGTCATAGTCCTTGGCATAGGAGGTCTCCCGGCTGCGGCCCTGGCGGAACACGAACTGATCCTCCAGCGTCTCGCTGTCCTGGGTGAAGCCATTGCAGTGCATATAAATGCCGTCCTGGCCGTGCTCGGTGCGGCCCAGGATCACCCGCTGGCCCTTTTTCAGGTTGCGGCTCTCCACCACGGACACGTGTCCGTCGTCCTCCAGCACCACGCAGCTGTCCATGCGGCTCTCCTCCGCCAGGGTCCAGCGGCCGTTGATCTTGAAATATTCGGGATACATGGACGTGCTGTGGAACTCCTCGGGAGCCACGCCGTCCTTTTCCACCGTCTCCCAGCGGGCGTCCGGCGCGTTTTTCAGGGACGGCTGGTCAAAGTCGGGATGGTGATAGGCGGGAAATGCAAAAGCCATGGGGCGTCTCCTTTCTCAGTGCAGGGTGGCGTAGATCACGGCCTTGATGGTGTGCATCCGGTTCTCGGCCTCGTCAAACACCACGGACTGCTTGCTCTCGAACACCTGGTCGGTGACCTCCATCTCGGTGATGCCGAACTTCTTGGCGATGTCTGCGCCGATGGTGGTGCGGGTATCGTGGAAGGAGGGCAGGCAGTGCATGAAGATGGCGCCGGGGGCGGTCATGGACATGACCTTCTCGTTGACCTGATAGGGGGTCAGCAGACGGATGCGCTCGGACCACACGCTGTCCGGCTCACCCATGGAGACCCAGATATCGGTGTAGATCACGTCGGCGTCAGTTGCGCCCTGGGTCACATCCTCGGTGAGGGTCACGCTGCCGCCAGTCTCCCGGGCGATGTCCCGGGCCTTCTCCACCAGCCACTCCTCGGGGAACAGCTCCTTGGGAGCGCAGGCGGTGAAGTGCATGCCCATCTTGGCGCAGGCCACCATCAGGGAGTTGCCCATGTTGTTGCGGGCATCGCCGAAATAGGTGAAGCGCACGCCCTTCAGCCGGCCCAGCTTCTCCTCGATGGTCAGCAGGTCCGCCAGCATCTGGGTGGGGTGGAACTGATCGGTGAGGCCGTTCCACACGGGCACGCCTGCATGGTCGGACAGCTCCTGCACCAGATCCTGGCTGAAGCCGCGGTACTCGATGCCGTCATACATCCGGCCCAGCACCCGGGCGGTATCGGCGATGGACTCCTTCTTGCCCATCTGGCTGCTGCCGGGCTCCAGATACGTCACGCCCATGCCCAGGTCCATACCGGCCACCTCGAAGGAGCACCGGGTCCGGGTGGAGGTCTTTTCAAACAGCAGCACGATGTTCTTCCCCTCCAGCCAGCGGTGGGGCACACCGGCGCGCTTCATATCCTTGAAATTTTTGGACAGGTCCAGCAGATAACGGATCTCCGCCGGGGTATAGTCCAGCAGCTTCAGAAAGCTTCTTCCTCTGATATTCACAGCCATGATGATGTTCTCCCTTTCTATTGATAAATATTGATGGATATTCTCTCAGATCTCGTCCCGCCACAGGGGCATACTCATGCACCGGGGACCGCCCCGGCCCCGGGACAGCTCGGCGCTGGGCATTTTCAGCACCCGGATGCCGCTGTCCTCCAGGATCTGGTTGGTGACATAGTTCCGGTCGTACACCACCACCGCGCCGGGGGCGATGCACAGGGTATTGGACCCGTCGTTCCACTGCTCCCGCTCGGCGGCGATCTGGCTGCTGCCGCCGCAGCGGATCAGCTGCACCCGGTCCAGACCCAGATAGCCCGCCAGCACCTGCTCCAGGGGGCCGCTGACCTCCCGGGTGGTGAGCTTGCCCTGTCCCCGGCCCGTCAGCTCGAAGATCCGCAGGGTGCCCAGGATCCCCGGATGCACCGTGAATTTGTCCACGTCCACCTGGGTGAACACGGTATCCAGATGCATGAACGCCCGGGTGCTGGGGATTTCAAAAGCCAGCACCGTGTCGATCTCGGAGCTCTCGTCGGCGAAGATGGCCGATGCCAGCTGCTCGATGGCCTCCGGCTGGGTCCGCTGGGAGATACCCACTCCCAGCACCCGGCGGCTCAGGTTCAGGATGTCCCCGCCCTCGATCCAGAAATACTGGTCCGGCGTATAGTACAGAGGCACCTGCCCGGCGTAGTCCGGATGATGCCGCAGCACATAGTCGCCGTACAGGGTCTCCCGGTTGCGGGTGTCCGTGAACATATGGTTCAGGCTCACGCCCCGGCCGATGCAGGCGAAGGGGTCCCGGGTGAAATACAGGTTGGGGATCGGCGGCATCAGGAACCGGGCCCCGGTGTGCACCAGGCTGGACAGTCGTCCCTGCTCGTTGGGGAACACATCCTGATACGACACGCCCTCCATGGTTTTCAGCACCAGCTCCAGGGGGTCCTGGATATCCAGCAGATACCGCTTCAGGTCGCCCCGGTATCCCATGGCGGTGCTGCCGGCCCGGCGGATGGTCTCCTCCACAAACCGGCGGCGCAGCTCCTCGTCTCCTGCCAGCACCTGGGCCGTCAGGTCCTCCAGATAGACCACCTCCGCCCCGTTGTCCCGCAGGATCTGGGCAAAGCAGTCGTGCTCCCGCTGAGCGCCGTACAGATAGGGAATATCGTCAAACAGCAGCTGGCCCATGGTATTGGGGCTCAGATGCTCCAGCTCCCGGCCGGGCCGCTGCAAAAGCACCCGCTTCAAAGGGCCGATCTCGCTTTTAACGCAAATGGGCATGGAATTTCCTCCTCTCCAGTTCCCCCCTATTTTACCAGATTTCCGGTCCGATTTCTCACCCTGACGCGGCCCGATTTTTGTATTTTAACCGATGTTTTGTCCCGGTACTTTGACACTTTATTGTAATAATACTCGCTTCCCACCGGGTTACTCTGTAAATTCATGCGTTTTTTGCCCGGCCGTTCAGGTAAAACAGGCCGTTTTTGTACAAGATTATCTGCGTGAAATGTCCCATTCCCCCTTGGCAGCGCCGCCCGTATGTGGTAAAATAACCCCCATAAGGAGGGGATATTCATGAAACAGACCATCGCCCTGCAAACCCCCGGGCGGTCCGACCTGGATCAAAGCAGCCTGTTCTCTTTTGACCAATTCACCGCCGCCCGGCCCACGGCCCCGGTGATCCACCGGGACGCCCGGTTTCTCCTGGTCCGCAGCGGCAGCGGCGTTATCCGGCTCCAGGGCCGGGAGTATCCCCTGTCCGCCGGAAGCCTGGCGGCCATCCTGCCCTGGCAGATCAGCGAGATCGTCCGGGTGGACGAGCCGTTGGCCTGCAGCGTCATCGCCTATCACTACGACACCGTGGCCCGGGCCGCCCATCTGTTCCGGGGGGAGGACGGCCAGCCCATGCCCATGGCCCGGCTGATGGAGACGGTGCCGGTGCTGGAGCTGTCTCCCCGGCAGCGGGCGGAGGCCGGACGCATTGCTGACGGTCTGTCCCGGGAGCTGGGTCTTGCGTCCCTTCAGGAGGAGGGACAGCTGTTTTCCAGTCTCAATGCCGTGAGCCTGCTGGTGCAGCTGACGGTGCTGTTCGCCCGGCAGGCCCTGGCGGCGGACCGCCCCGCTGATGCCCAGGGTCCCGACCACCGGGAGCTGCTGCGGTATATGTACCTCCACTGCGGCCAGAAGCTGACGCTCCAGCAGCTGGCGGATGTGTTCGGGTGCAGCCGGTCCACCGTCAGCGCCCGGATCACCGCCATGACGGGCCTGTCCTTTTTCGACCTGCTCAACGAAATGCGCATCGGCAAGACTGCCGACTATCTGCTGTACACGGACCTGACCCTGAAGGAGCTGGCGGAGATTCTGGGCTATGTGGACGAGTCCCACATCTCCAAGGTGTTTGCCGCCCGGCTGGGCACCCGCATCGGCCAGTACCGGGCCACCTATCAGAAGGTGCAGAACATCTGCCAGATCGAGGAGAGCCGCCTGGGGTACAGCCTGGTGCAGCACATCTACCGCCACTACCGGGAGGACCTCAGCGCCGCCGGGGTGGCCCGGGCCTTCGGCATTTCCGTCCAGCAGCTCAACCGCACCCTGCTGTGCCAGGTGGAGCTGAATTTTGAGGATTTCCTGGCCCTGATCCGGGTGAACCGGGCCTGTAAGCTGCTGACCACCACCCGCATGACGGTGCTGGACATCGCCCTGGAGGTGGGCTACCGCAACGCCAAAACCCTGAACCGGAATTTCCTGAAATACCGCCTCATGACCCCCAGCGCCTACCGCGCCGCCAACTCCGGCCAGTAAATTCTCCTCTCCCCTGCTGCAAAAAACCCGCTGCCGTTCTCCCGGCAGCGGGTTTTTATGCGGCCCGCCGGGGACGTCGGCCCCTACAGGCGCTCTATCGGCGATTCTCTGCCGCGATAATCACCGTTCCCTTCCCCCCTTGCAAATCCCCATGAAATAGGGTATACTGACCCTGGAAAATATAAAAAAGGAGCGTGCATTATGGCCGTTTTGAATCATCTGGAGCCCCAGCGTGTTTTTCGTTTCTTCGAGGAGCTGTGCGCCATCCCCCACGGTTCCGGCAACACCAAGGCCGTCAGCGACTGGCTGGTGGACTTTGCCAAGGCTCGGGGCCTGCGGTATGTCCAGGATCAGCTGAACAATGTGGTGATCTTCCGGGACGCCACCCCCGGCTATGAGTCGGCGGAGCCTGTGATCCTCCAGGGTCACATGGACATGGTCTGCGAAAAGGAGCCCGGCTGCACCAAGGATATGGCCGCCGAGGGCCTGGACCTGGTGCTGGAGGGCGACACCGTTTCCGCCAGGGGCACCACCCTGGGCGGCGACGACGGCATTGCCGTGGCCATGGCCATGGCCATTCTGGACGATGATTCCCTGTCCCACCCGGCCATCGAGGCCATCTTCACCGTGGACGAGGAAACCGGTATGTACGGCGCCGAGGGCCTGGACGTGTCCGTTCTCAAGGGCCGCCGGATGCTGAACATGGACTCCGAGGACGAGGGCATTTTCACCGTCAGCTGCGCCGGCGGCGCCCGGGCCGACTGCTGCCTGCCCGTGACCCGCAGTGCCTTCAGCGCCCCGGTGCTGGAGATCTCCGTCACCGGCCTGGTGGGCGGTCACTCCGGCGCGGAGATCGACAAGGGCCGGGCCAACAGCAGTATGCTGCTGGGCCGGGTGCTGTGCGCCCTGGAGGAAAAGACCGGCCTGCGGGTCATCTCCGTCTGCGGCGGTCTCAAGGACAACGCCATCCCCACCGGGTCTGTTGCCCTGGTGGCCGCCGACGCTGCCGCCGCCCAGGCCGTCTGCGCCGAAATGGACGCCGCCTTCAAAAAGGAATACCGGGTCAACGACCCGGCCATCACCGTCTCCGTCCGCCCGGCGGAAACCGACCTGCTGCCCCTGGATGAAAGCTCCAGCCGCAGCGTGGTGTGCATGCTCACCTGCCTGCCCAACGGCATCCAGGCCATGAGCGCCGATATGCCCGGCCTGGTGCAGACCTCCCTGAACCTGGGCATCCTCACCACCGGGGACGACGCCGTTCACGCCTCCTTCAGCGTCCGCAGCAGCGTGGCCACCCAGAAGCAGATGCTCATCCAGCGCCTTCGCTGCCTGATGGAGCGGCTAGGCGGCTCTGTCAGCACCCACGGCGAATACCCCGGCTGGGAGTATATGCCCCAGTCCCCCCTGCGGGACCTGATGGTCCAGGTGTTCACCGACCAGTACGGCTACGCCCCCAAGGTGGAGGCCATCCACGCCGGTCTGGAGTGCGGTCTGTTCTCCGCCAAGCTGCCGGGTCTGGACTGCGTGTCCTTCGGTCCCGACCTGAAGGAAATTCACACCTTCCGGGAGTCCATGTCCGTGGCCTCCGTGCAGCGGGTATACGCCATGGTGGTGGAGACCCTCAAGCGTATGCATTGACCCGGTGTGTCCCTGCCCTGTCCCGGGTCAAAGCCCGGGACATCCCAGGGTGTATCGGGACAAAATTCGCGATAAATGAGGTAAGTTCATGTTTTATATCTGGTGGCCCGCGTATATTGTCCCGGGCCTGATGGTGCTGGCAGGCTTTGCGGGGCAGCTGCTGCCGGGCCGGAAATACCGCAGTCCCCAGGGCCCCCTGGCTCCCGAGCGGCAGAAATTCGCTGACGGCCTGTTTCTGAAGCTGCTGCGGCAGTTCGGCGTGGTCTTTGCGGCCCTGTCGTTTATGATTATGCGTTCTGTGCGGCTGGTGGCCAGCTCTAGTCAGCAGATTCTGCTGTATATCGCCGTAATTCTGCAAATTATCGGGGCGGTGGCCCTGATATTGCCGGTGGAGCGCAATCTAAAAGCGTATTTTGACGACCAGGAGGATGAAACATGAGCATCACCGAGCTGGCTCCTGCCAAGCTGAACCTGACCCTGGACGTAGGGGCCCGCCGCCCGGACGGGTACCACGAGATCACCTCCGTCATGCAGAGCGCCGCTCTATATGACGTTGTAACGCTGGAAACCGTTGAAACAGACGATATTGTGGTGGAATGCCCCGGCACCGACCTGCCCACCGGGCCGGACAACCTGGCCTGGAAAGCGGCGGATGTCTTTTTCCGGGAGACAAATATCCCCCGTACAGGGATTATCATCCGATTGGAGAAGAAAATTCCCTCTCAGGCCGGTCTTGGAGGCGGCAGCAGTGACGCCGCCGCCGTATTGCGGGGCATGAGACGTTTATTCAGCACCAATGTGTCCGATGAAGCGTTAGAAACCATGGCCGCCCGGGTGGGCAGCGACGTTCCCTACTGTGTCCGGGGCGGAACCGCCCTGGCCCGGGGCCGGGGCGAACGGCTTACCGCTCTTTTGCCGCTTCCTATGTGCTGGTTCGTTATTGTGAAGCCCCCGGTGGCCCACTCCACCGCCGTGATGTTCCGGAAGCTGGACGAGATCGCCATTGCAAACCGCCCGGATTCCGATGCCATGGCCAAAGCGCTGGAAATTGGCGACCTGGCGCAGATTTGCCGTCTGGTGGGGAACGTTTTTGAGCAGGCCCTGCCGGAGGACAGCGAAGTTTTCACCATTCGCCGCCAGCTTTCCCGTCTGGGAGCCGACGCCGCGTGCATGACCGGCTCCGGTTCCGCCGTGATGGGGCTGTTCCGCCGGGAGGAAACCGCCCGGCTGGCCGCCCGGGAGCTGGAAAAATCCTATCCCCTGACTTTTTTGGCCCCCCGGCTATGAAACCGGTATAAAATACGAAAACGCCGTCCATACTGTAGGAAATTCCTGCATAGGACGGTGTTTTTGTATGAAAAAATCACATTTCCGATACTGGGAGCTGGCGCTGCTGCTGGCCCTGGCCGTGACCATTCTGTGGGGGATGGCGTCCCTGGGGCAGCAGGAGGAGCTGGGCCGGAAGATCATCCGCCTCCACGTCATCGCCAACTCCGACTCCCCGGAGGATCAGGCCCTGAAGCTGCGGGTCCGGGACCGGGTGCTGGCCCGGGCCCAGGAAATTCTGGCGCAGTCGGCGGACATGGAGCAGGCGGAGCAGGCCCTGACCGCCGCCCTGCCGGAGCTGACCCGGGAGGCCCGGGAGACCCTGGCGGCAGAGGGCCGCGCCCAGCCGGTCCAGGCCCGGCTGGAGCCGGCGGAGTTCCCCACCAAGGACTATGACGGCTTCTCCCTGCCCGCCGGGAAATACCTGGCCCTGCGGGTGATCATCGGCCAGGGAGCGGGGCAGAACTGGTGGTGCGTGGTGTTTCCGCCTCTGTGCACCGCCGCCGCCTGCCAATGGCAGGACGCGGGACGGGCCGCCGGGTTGGAGGAGGATGACCTGTCCCTGATGGCGGAGGAGGACGCCGGGTACGAGCTCCGGTTCCGGTCGGTGGAGCTGTGGGAAATGCTGCGCCAGTGGCTGGGGAAATAAGGGGGCGGATACATCTGGTCTTAGGGGCGGGGCAGAGCCCACGCCCCTGCACAGCAGCCATCGGCGAAGGGCCAGCAATGCTCCGACGCCCGGCAGGAGGAAGTCTGCCGGGCGTCGGAGCAAAGTGTATGTGTGGAGGGTAATTGTGTGGTAAGAGGGGGGGCTTATTCGCCGCAGAGCTTCTTCAGACGGGCCAGGCGGCGGTCGGTGAACTCCTGCAGCTCCTCGATATCCTGCTCCGTCAGGTGACGGAACTTCTTGAAGCGGGTGACAAACTCCTTGACGGGCTTGGGGTTCTTCACGTCCACGGACATCTTGAACACGCCGTTTTCCACCTCGTACAGGGGGGCGAAGTTGGTCTCCACCGCCAGGCGGGCCACCTCGATGCTCTCATCGGACTTGCAGCCCCAGCCGGTGACGCAGGGATTGTACACATGCAGGTACACCAGGCCGTTGTCCACGGCCATGGCCTTCTCCAGCTTGCGGACCATATCGGGGATATAGGCGGGGCTCATGGTGGCCATATAGGGCACATCGTGCATGGCCATGATCATGGGGAAGTCCTTCTTGTTCTGCTTCTTGCCGCCGTGGCCGTTGATAACGGGGGTGGTGGAGGTCCAGGCACCCTTGGTGGTGGAGCCGCTGCGCTGATAACCGGTGTTCATGTAGCCCTCGTTATCATAGCAGATATAGATGATCTTGTCGCCGCGCTCCGCCGCGCCGGACAGGCACTGCATGCCGGCGTCCACGGAGGCGCCGTCGCCGGCAAAGGCCACCACATTGACCTTGCGGCCGATGCGCTCATAGTGCATCTTGATACCGGCCAGCATGGAGGCCACGTTGTCCAGCAGGGGGAAGAACACGGGGGTCTTGGCGCCGGACTCCTTGTCCCAGCCCACGACGCCCACTCCGCCCATGCATCCGGGAGGCACGGCGAAGATGGTGTTGGGGCCCAGCACCTTCATGCAGGTGCGCAGAGTCAGCTCCACGTTGCAGCCCACGCAGGCGGATACGCCCGGGGAGATCTGGTCCTCATAGGTTGCCAGCTTTTCAATAACATTCATGACAGTTCCTCCTTACAGACCCATGACCTCGCGGTTGAGCCAGACCGTGTCGTGCTTGCCGGTCTTGCCGTCCTGAGCGATGATCTTGTCGATGGCATAGTCGATATGGGTGGCGGTGATGTCCTCGCCGCCGAGACCGGCGATAAAGGGAACGTTGGGGACGAAGGATGCAGCCCGGTTCATGGAGGCGCAGATCTCCTCATAGATGATGCCGGTGTTCCAGCCGAAGGACACGTTGCGGTCCACCACGCCGAAGGCCCGCTTGCCGGAGAGCACCTTGGCCACCCGGTCGCAGGGGAAGGGACGAACCATACGCATCTTCAGCAGGCCCACCTTCTTGCCGTCGGCCCGGGCCTTGTCCACCCGGTCCTTGGCAACGCCGGTCATGGAGCCCATGGTGACGATGACGTAATCCGCGTCGTCGCAGCGGTACTCCTCCACGGCGCCGCCGTAGCTGCGGCCGAACTTCTCGCCGTACACCTTGTCCAGCTCCTCCAGGAGCTTCAGGGCGTTCTGCTGGCCCATCATGTGCTTGAGGCGGTACTCGGTCAGCAGGTTGCCGTTGGTCAGGGGGTCAACGGCCATGGGACGCTGGGGATCCAGGATGATGTGCTCGGGCACATACTTGGGCAGGAACTCGTCCACCTGCTCCTGGGTGGGAATCTCCACCCGCTCGGACATGTGGGACAGGTAGAAGCCGTCGAAGCAGACGTTGATGGGCAGCAGGACGTTCTTGTCCTCGGCAATGCGGTAGGCCATGATCATGGTGTCCAGAATCTCCTGGTTGTCCTCCACATAGATCTGCAGCCAGCCGGCGTCACGGACGGTCAGGGAGTCCTGGGGACCGCCCCACAGGGTCTGGGGAGAGATCATCTCGCGGTTGGCCACGGCCATGACCACCGGCAGACGCAGGGTGGAGGCCCGGAAATAGGGCTCATACATCAGGGACAGGCCCTGGGAGGCGCTGGCGGTGAACACGCGGGAGCCGGCCAGGGACGCGCCGGTGACAACGCTCATGGCGGACAGCTCGCTCTCCACCTCGCTGACGCTGCTGTCCAGCTTGCCGCCGGTGACGAAGTCGGCCAGATACTCCACGATGGGAGTCTGGGGGGTGATGGGATAGGCGGCGATGATATCGGGACGGCACAGTGCCGCGCCGATGGCGGCAGCCATATTGCCGTTGATGACCTGAATGTCAGCCATTAGTTCTCCTCCTTTACCGGCTGCATGGTGATGGCGCCCTTCTTGCACTCGTGGGCACAGATACCGCAGCCCTTGCAGTAATCGTAGCAGATCTCGAACGAACCGTCCTCGTGGCGGCGGATGGAGTTAACGGGACAGTACATCAGGCACATGCCGCACTTGACGCACTTGTCGGTGTCCATCACGGGCTTACGGGTCCGCCATTTACCGGTCTGGATAATATGCAGGCCCTCCGGTCCGATGGGGACGATGTAATCACTGATAAATTTCATGGTGTTCCTCCCCTTATTCAAACGTGTACAGCTTCACTTCGTTATAGCCGCGGCGGAAGGTCTCCACGTTCTTCTCGCCGAAGAAGCGGCAGATGACCTTTTCCAGCTCGTCCTTGTCCACCCAGCCGGTGGCACGGACGAAGGCGCCCAGCATGATGGTGTTGGTGATGGGACGGCCCAGCATCTCCAGAGCGATGGAGGTGGCGTCCAGCCAGGCCACGGTCTTGACGTTGGGATTTTTCACCAGGTCCGCGCCGTTTTCGGCCTTGGTGTTGACGATGAAATAGGAGTTCTCCGTCAGGCCGTCGAACACCGGGGCGGAGATCAGCAGGCTGGGATCCAGCACCAGGGTGCAGTTGGGATGATAGACCTGGTTCTTGGGACGGATCTTCTCATCGCCCAGGCGCACATAGGACGTGACCGGCGCGCCCTGGCGCTCGAAGCCGAAAAACGGGATGGAATTGCCGTATTTTCCACTGGCTACCGCAGCGTGGACCAGCATTTCGCCGGCCTTCACCGTGCCCAGACCGCCGATGCCGTGGAGTCTGATTTCTTTCATATCGCTACGCTCCTTCATATTCCGCATGTGCGGCGTTTTACTTTTTCATGACCACCATGGCGTCCACGGCGGTGGCCGGACGGCCGTCGCCATAGAGCATCAGGGGATTGATGTCCACCTCGGTGATCTCCGGGTGCTCCTCCACCAGGCGGGACAGGCACATCAGGGCCTCCACGATCTCCTCCCGGCGGTACTGCTGGCCCCGCAGGCCCTGGCAGGCCTTGGCCAGCGGCGTTTCATCGATCATATCCTCGGCATCCTGGCGGGTGATAGGCAGCACACGCAGGGACACCGCGTGCAGCAGCTCCACCAGCACGCCGCCCAGGCCCGCCATGATCACATGGCCGAACTGGGGATCCGTGCTGACGCCCAGCAGGACCTCGAAGCCCTTGGGCAGCATCTGCTCGGCCAGAACGCCCTGGACCCGGGCCCCGGGGGCATTTTGGGCGGCGTTGGCCATGATGGTGTCGTAGGCGGCCTGCATGCCGTCCACGTCCGTGACGTTCAGCACCACGCAGCCCACGTCGGTTTTGTGGAGAATGTCGTCGGACAGGACCTTCATGGCCACGGGGAAGCCCAGCTGACGGGAGGCGGCCTCGAAGGCGGCCCGGTCGGGCTTGTCCAGCAGCACGGAGGCCACCATCCGCACGCCGCAGGAGGACAGAAGGCTGCTGCTGTCGCGCTCGTTCAGAGCGACGGTATTCTTTTCAGACATGGCTCAGTCCTCCTTCTGCCGCCGGCGAAAGGCGGCGTAATTGCACATATTCTTCGCTGCCAGGACGGCCTTGTCCGGGGCGTCGAAGGTACACAGGCCCGCCTGCTCCATGATGCGCCGGGCCGGAGAGGTATAAGCGCCGGCCATGACGCAGTAGAACACAGGCTTTTCCTGGGCCTGGGGGGTGGTTTCGGTCATCTTCACCAGCTCACGGGCCAGCTCCTCCTGGGGCAGGAAGGTGGGCACCACCGTGATGAACACCACGGCGTCCACGTTTTCGTCCTGCAGGACGATCTGGAGGCCATCCACATGGTTGCGCACGGAGGCGGAGGCGGTGATATCCGCGTAGCCCTCCGGGTGGCAGATGTTGGCCATGGGCTGCTGGGTGGCGGCCAGGCGGGCCTTGGTATCGTCGGACACCAGGGGCATCTTCAGCTGGGGCCACCGGGCGATGGCGTCGGTGCAGTAGATGCCGGGGCCGCCGGCCTGGGAATACAGGAACAGATTGCCGCCGCCGGGCAGGGGCAGGCGGTCGAAGGCCTGGAGGGTGTCGATGAGCTCGTCGATGGTGTCCACCCGGACCACGCCGGTCTGCTTGAACATGGCGTCGTACACGGCGTCGGACCCGGCCATGGAGCCGGTGTGGGAATTGGCGGCTGCGCCGCCCAGGGCGCTGCGGCCCACCTTCAGCACCACGATGGGCTTTTTGCGGCTGACCCGCTTCAGGGTCTCGGCCAGCTCACGGCCGTTGCCGCAGCCCTCCATATAGATGCCGATGACCCGGGTGGAGTCGTCGGTCTCGAAATAGTTCAGCAGGTCCACAAAGTCCACATCGGCCATGTTGCCGATGGAGATGAACTTGTTATACAGCACCGGCTCCACCCGTCCGGCGCCCTCCATCAGGATGGTGCTGGCCAGAGCGCCGCTCTGGGAGATGAAGGTGATGCCGCTGGGCTGGCCGAAGGACGAGAAGGGCACGCCGGTGTCCACGAAGGTGGTATCCACCAGGCTGCGGTTGTCGATGACGCCGATGCAGTTGGGGCCCACCACCCGGATGCCGTATTTCTCCGCCGTGCGCATCAGGCGGGCCTGGCGGTCGATGCCCTCGGGGGTCTTGGTCTCGGCGTAGTCCGCCGCGGCGCAGACGATGAACTTTACATCGCCCTTTTCCTCCATGCGGCGGTCCAGATCGTCCATGACGCTGTAGATCATCCGGGAGGGCATGATCAGGACCACCAGGTCCACATGGCCCTCCACCTCCGCCAGGGAGGGGGAGCAGGGATAGCCCAGGATCTCCGTTTCCTTGGGATTCACCGGATACACCTTTCCGGGGTAGCCCTTTTCCCGCATATTGCGGATCGCCACAAAGCCGGCCTTCCCCGGGTTGGAGGAAGCGCCCACCACGGCGATGCCGTCAGGCTGGAATAATTGCTTCATGCTTGTTCTCACCTCAAAATTCAGGATTCCTGCATGGGGTCAGGAGAGGCCCCACTGACCGCCGTCCAGAATGCCCACCACGGCCATGTCCACCGGGGCCTCCGCACACTTGCAGGCGTAGCGTGCGTTGCTGCCCCGGGTCACCAGAACGAAGTTGCCCTCGCCGCAGCCGATGGTGTCCGCTGCGGCAAACACCGGGCCGTCTGCCTCCAGGCTGCCCCGGTCGTTCAGAGCCGCCGCCTGGACCAGCACGATGCTGTGGCCCACCAGCTTCTCGTTTTTCACGGTGGAAATGATCTTTCCGATCACCTTGCATACATACATGACTCAGTTCCTCCTCGTTTTGTCCATATGCAGGCAAAGCATTCCGTTTATCTGCTTATAGCCTGACATATTTTCGGGGAAATGTCTGTCATTTCCATTACATTTTTGCGCTTTTGTTCCGCCGGGGGGTCAGTGCTCCAGCACCTGGCCCCGCTGGAGGTCGTCGGTAAGCTGGCCGTTCCAGGCGGCGATATGGCCGCCCTTGATGGTGGCCACCGGCCAGCCCCGCAGGGTGCGGCCCTGGAACAGGGAGAAGTCCGAACGGCTCAGCAGCTGGCGGGGGTCCACGGTGCGGGCGGCCCGCAGGTCCACCAGCACCAGGTCCGCGTCGCTGCCGGGGAGAATGGTCCCCTTCCGGGGATATACGCCGAAGATCCTGGCGGGGTTCATGGTCATCAGGGGCACCAGCTTCTCAATGGGCAGCTCCTGGCGATAAATGCCCTCGTCCAGGACGCTGACCAGGTGGGTACCCAGGGTGGGATATCCGGCTCCGGCCTCCCGCATGCCGGAGGACACCTGCTTTTCACCGGCGGTGAGCACGGTGTTGTCGGTGCCGATGGTGTCGATGAGGCCGCTGCGGATGCCGTCCCAGAGGGCCTTGCGGCTCTCCGGCTCACGGATGGGCGGCAGCATCTTGCCGTAGGCCCCGATGGGGCTGTCGGTATCCAGGCAGAGATAGGGGGAGGTGGTCTCCACATAGAGGTTGGGGTGCCTGTCGGCGGCCAGGGCCTCCATGGCCTCCCGGGTGGAGCTGTGGACCACATAGGTGCGCACGCCCATTTCCCGGGCAAAGTACGCCGCCCGGCGGACGGCCTCGCCTTCGGCCAGGTTGGGGTGGGTGCGGTTCCAGTCGGCCAGGGTGTCCAGCGGCTGGGACTGCATATCCTCCGTGGCATAGTCGCAGATGGAGGTGTTTTCACAGTGGATGCTGAGGATGGGGTGGGCCGTGGGAGGCAGCTGCTTCATGCGCTGCATCAGCCGGATGATGAAGCCGTCCTCCTGGTGGGGGTACAGGCCCGGCACGCCGCACATGTACACCTTGAAGGAGTTCATGCCCTGGCGGGAATACAGGGGCAGCTCGTCGATCTGCTGCTGCTCCCGCAGGGAGAAGTGGGGGATCATGTCCACCCGGGACAGCTGGGACACCTCCCGGCGCAGGCGGTCGATCACCGGCAGATAGCTGCCGGGCTGATTGAAGTAGGTGCCGATGGTGGTGACGCCCCCCAGGATGGCGGAGCGGGTCTCGCTCTCCAGCTCCTGGCCGAAGGGCACCGCCAGGCCCAGGTGGGTGTGGGGGTCGATGATCCCCGGCAGCACATACAGGCCGGAGGCGTCGATGACCCGGCGGCCCCGGGGCACCTCCGCCGTCAGGGCGGCGATCTTCCCGCCCCGGACGCACACATTCAGCGGCAGGCAGCCCATCTCCGGCAGCACGCAGGTGCCGCCCAGGATGACCAGGTCATACTCCTCCCCGTCTCCTCCGGCGGCCTGGGGCCGCAGGGGCGCGGCGGGCGCGGGCCGGGATACGGAGGCCGGCTGCGGCGCAGCCGGGGCGGGCCGGGGTGCCGGCTGCGGGGCGGCAGCCGTCCGGGCGGCCGCCTGGGCGGCGTCCACCAGCTTCACGCCCCGGCGCTGGGCCAGCTCCCGGGCCAGGTCCGTCAGCCGGTCCTCGGGTCCCATCACCAGCTCCGTCTCCCCCCGGCGCACCAGGGCGAGAACGTCGTCGGAGGTGAGGATCCGTTTCATTTCCCGGCCTCCAGCTCGCTTCTGAGCTTGCCCACCTCACCGGCCACGGCGCTGCTGAGCAGCGCCAGCTCGGAGTTGATGATGCACATATCAAAGCCCTTGGCGTACCAATTGCGGGCGGCGTCGAAGTTGCCGGCGAAGATGCCCAGGCGCTTGCCGGCCCTGGCGGTCTTTTCCCGCAGCAGCATGATGGTATCCGTCAGGCGGGGGTTGCTGAACTGGGCGAAAATGCCCATGTCCATGGACAGGTCGCCGGGGCCGATGAAGAACATGTCGATGAAGTCGCTCTGGACGATCTCGTCGATGTGCTCCACGGCCTGGACGGTTTCCAGCTGCACCACGATGTTGGTGGTGCGGTTGATGTCCTGGTCCGTGGCCAGCTGGATGATGCTGTCGCCATAGTCCCACAGGCGGGAGGGGCCGCTGCCCCGGTGGCCGATAGGAGGATACTGGCTGTAGTCCTTCAGGCGGCGGATGTCGTCCATGGTGCGGATCTGGGGGATCAGCAGGGCGTCCGCTCCGATATCCAGGGCGCCGGCCACGTTCTCATAGGACAGGGTGGGAATGCGCACCATGCCATAGGTGGGGGTGGCCTTCAGGCTCTGGAGCATCTTCTGGACGGTTTCCAGGTGCATGGCGTTGTGCTCGGCGTCGATGCAGACAAAGTCGAAGCCGAAGTGGCCCACAAACTCCGTCATCACGGGATGGGGCGTGCCGATGAAGGTGCCCATCAGCTTCTTGTCGGAGCAGATCAGGTCACGGAAGGCGGGCTTGTTCAGGCCGGGGGCCGTCAGCTTCTGGGCGGTGACGGGGCCGCCGGAGGGGGCGGCAAAGGCGGAGGAGCCATAGCCTCCGCCCACGGCGCTGCCGCCGCCGGAGGGGGCGGCTGCGGGACGGGATGCAACGGGGCGGGACGCCGGCTGGGCCGCCGGGGCGGCGCCGGTTACGATCTCCATGCCCAGGGTCTGCAGGGTCTCCCGGGCCAGATCGGTGAGGATGGGCATGGAGTCCAGACGGATGGTCTGCACCCCCTGCTGGTGATAGGCCAGCACATCCTCGCGGGTGAAAAAGTTCTGCATGATCTTGCCTCCCGCGCTTTATCAATACAGGGCCGAAAGGGCCTCGTCGGGACGGGCGATGACGTTGGTGCTGACCACCTTGCCGATGCGCTCCACCTCGGCCTCGGCGGCGTCGATGGCGGCACGGACGGTGCCGATCTCGCCCTTGATGATCACGGCGATCATGGCCTTGCCGGTGTTTTCACGGCCCACCACTTCCACGTTGGCGGCCTTCAGGGCGGCGTCAGCCGCCGCAATGGCGGGCACCAGGCCCACGACTTCGATATATCCGTAAGAGTCCATTTGTGCTCCTCCTTATTCCTTGTCGTCCGAAAGCTTCAGGCCCACCACCTTGGCCGCACCCTCGGCGGGGCGGGCGATGACGTGGGCGCAGTGCAGCTGGCCCGCCTGCTTGGCGGCGGCCGCTCCGGCGTCCACCGCCGTGCGGATGGCGCCGATCTCGCCGGTGACGGCCACGGTGACATAGCCGCCGCCGATGACCTCGCAGCCGGCCAGGGTCACGTCGGCAGCCTTGACCATGGCATCCGCCGCCGCAACGGCGGGAATATAGCCGACAACTTCAATAAATCCCCAAGAACGCATTTTTCTTTACCTCCTCAGCATTGCAGCATTTCCACCAGCTCCGGCGTGGGGCGGGCGATGGTGTAGCAGCCCATCAGGGCGTCCATCCGGTTGGCAGCCGCCGCACCGGAATCCACCGCCGTGCGCACCGCGCCCACCTCACCGCGAACGATGATGGTGACCATGGCGGCGCCGATCCAGACCTTTTTGACGATCTCCACATTGGCGGCCTTGACCATGGCGTCGGCCACGGCAAAGGCGGGCACATAGCCTTGGGTCTCCACAAATCCCAAAGATTGCATAGCTGTCTCCTCTCGTTTTCTGTGCGCCTTGGCGCAAATTTTTATGGCTGCCGTCCCTCTCCGCAGGTGCTGGCGTGCCGGAGAGGGGCCGGGCCCCCCTCCGGCAGCGTGTGGAGAGAAAACGGGAGATGGCGTATGTTAGCGGTTGGCCATGATCTCGCGCATGGCCTTGCAGACGAAGCGATCCTCCTCGGGGGTGCCGATGGAGATGCGGTTGGCCTTGAAGTTGCCGCGGATGATGATGCCGTAGTCCAGCAGGCGGTCGGCAAACCACTTCACGTCCACACCGGGATCGAAGTAGATAAAGTTGGTGTGGGAGGGCCAGACCCGGAAGCCCAGCTCCTTCATGCAGGAGACCAGGATCTCGCGGCCCTCCCGGTTGCCCTTCTTGGTCATCTCCTGGAACTCCACGTCGTCCAGGGCGGCCTCGGCGGCGTGCAGGCCCATGCGGCTGCAGCAGAAGCCGGTGGAATCCCGCTGCAGATACTCGATGATCTCGCGGTTGGCCATCAGATAACCCATACGGGCGCCGGCCATGCCGTACAGCTTGGAGAAGGTGCGCACCACGATGAGGTTTTCGTCATCGGCGATGGCGTCCACCATGGTCCGGTAGTTGGGGTCCTCCACGAAGTCGATATAGGCCTCGTCCACCACCAGCAGGACGTGCTCAGGCAGCTTCTTCTGGAAGGCGTGGAGCTCGTCGGAGTCGATGAGGGTGGCGGTGGGGTTGTTGGGGTTGCAGAGGAAGATGGCCTTGGTCTTGTCGGTGATGGCGGCCAGGACCTTGTTGAAGTCAGGGGTCAGGGTGTCCTCCTCCAGGGGGACCTCCACCAGCTTGCCCCGGCAGCGCTTGACGTAGTTATAATAGCTGGGATAGGTGGGGGGCGTCAGGATGATCTCGTCGCCGGGCTGGATGAACACCTCGGCGATGAAGCCCAGGCCCGCGGTAGCGCCCTCAGTGACCATGACCTCATCCACGGACAGGCCGTGCTTCTCCGCCAGCTTCTTGCGCAGGTCCTGGGCCCGGACATCGGGATAGCGGTTGGCCAGAGGAGCCTGCTGGCAAATGGCCTCGGCGGCCTTGGGGGAGGTGCCGAAGGGGTTTTCGTTGGTGGCCAGCTGCAGCAGCTTGGTCACGCCGGGCCGCATGCTCTTGGACTGCTCGTCCGCACCCACCACATAGGGAGGGGCTTCCTTCACAAATTCACTGACCAGATTCTTAACAGACATTTTCTTTTCCTCCATAAAGTCATTGGTTGTCCCGTGGGGACCCGTTATCCGTAGTCTAACAGAAAGGGCCCGGCGGGCCTGTAAACGCCGTTACAAACCGGCGAATTTAATCCGAACAGCTCACGCCGGAGTCGTTGATCCGCTGGCGCAGGGCGTCCATCTGGACCACATAGTAAAGCCCCGATTTCTTCATCAGGATCCTGTCCTTTACCAGGCCGGAGATGATGTTGGACACGCACACCCGGCTCAGGCCGGTGATCTCGGCGATGTCCTGGTGAGTGAAGCGGATATACAGCAGCTTCTGGCCGTTCTTCTCCTCGGAATACTGCTCGGCCAGGTGCAGCAGGTAAAAGCATACCCGCCCCTCGCTGTGGTGAAAGCTCATCAGCTCGATCTGGGTCAGCAGCATCCGGTTGATGCGGTTGCTCTGCATGAGGATGTTGTGGGTCATCTGGAAGTTGTCCCGGATCCGGGAGGAGGCCTCCTCCTTGGGGATCACATACACCTCCGCCTCGTCGCTGACGACCTCGGCCTGGCAGGAGTTGGGGCTGCCATCAAACAGGGTCTGGTTGCCGAACATGCATCCGGCGTCCAGCACCATGGTGTTGCGCATATCGCCCTCCGGCGTACACAGGCACATGGCCACCCGGCCGCGCTTGATGATGAAGACGTTCTCGCTGTACTCCTGCTGGCCATAGAATATATGCCCCCGGAAAAAGTGCCGGGCGTACCGTTCGTCGGTCAGGGGACCCCAATCCAGATGACTCATGTCGATCCAAGGGGAGTCGATCTGGCGATATTTGCGTTCTGCCATCTTCATTTACCTCCTGTGTATGATTTTGCGAATATGTGATGCGAACCGGCAAGCCCATTTGGCCCTGCCGGTCCGCACCAGACTGCGGGGAGAGAAAGCTCCGCAGGGCGACTTATGCGATGATTTTTACTTGGTCTGGGCAGGCAGGGCCTTCACAGGCTCGCCGTTGGGACCCTCGTACTTGCGGCCCCAGCCGGTGATCACGGCCACGGCCAGCGCCACGAACAGGAACCAGCAGTGCAGGCTGGCACCGGCCAGGCTCACGGGGCTGACTTCCTGCACGAAGGAATAGGTGTCCATCAGGCCCTGGATGCAGGACAGGGCGATGAAGATGAAGGCGCTGGTGACGGGGATCACAGCGGGCAGGGTGCTGCCGAAGCCGTCCATCAGGTTGGCCCGGCGATAGGGGTGCAGACCCTTGGACTTGCCCAGGTCGTTGGCGATGGGGCCCCACATGATGATGGCGGGACCGTTGGCGGAGCCCAGGCAGATGGAGGAGACCATCAGGCCCACGGAGATGATGACCTCGGTGCCCACCACGGAGCGGTTGAGCTTGCTGTGGACCAGGCTGTCGATGACCTGCTGCAGCAGACCGCTGGCGCTGAGGATGCCGATGATACCGGCGATGGCGTACAGGTAGCCCACGGTGCCGATCATGTTGTTGACGCCGTCGATGAGGAAGCCGCCCAGGGTGCCGTCCTGCATGCCCATGATGTCGGAGGGAACCAGGATGCCGCTGACCAGGCCGATGATGGTGCCGGAGATCAGGCCCCAGGTGCAGGCCACATAGATGTTGCGCTTGATGAAGGCCACAATCAGCAGGATGGCCACGGGGATCAGCATGATCAGGCCCTTGGGATTGCTGTACTGGGCCAGGATGGCCTCGGCCTCAGCCGCGTTGATGGCGGAGCCGGAGCCGCCGAACAGGGCGAAACAGACGGTGGCGGCGGCAGCGGCCACCAGGGCGTACTTCATACGGCTGCCCACAACGCCGGCCACGTCGGCCACGCCGGGCTTGTTGGCGTACTCCTGGGTGGAGGCGGAGGCGATGGTGGTGTCGGAGATGGGGCCGACGTTATCGCCGAAGATGGCGCCGCTGAGGATGGCACCGGCCAGGAACACGGGATCGGCGCCCAGCAGCAGGCCGGAGGGATACAGGATGGGGAAGGCGGTGAACATGGTGCCGATGGAGGTGCCGGTGGCAGTGGCGATGACGCAGGTGGCAATGAAGGTGAAGGCCACGAAGCCGCCGCCGGACAGGCCGATCTTATCGCCCAGCCACACGAAGCCCTGGGCCACGCCGCCGCGGGTCATCAGCTTGCCGAACATGCCCACAATCAGCAGGATCAGGGCCAGCTCGTTCATAATCTTGGAGGACATGCCGGTTGCCACGGCGTCCCAGTATTTGCCCCAGTTCTTGGACAGCAGGGATCCGATGATCAGGGCCACATAGCCGCCCATGCACAGGTGCATCATGTCGAAGGTCTTGAAGACCACGAAGAACAGGATGCAGAACACCACGAACAGCAACAGGGGGACCAGGGCGAAGAGATTCGTACCATGAAACTCTACGTCAAATTTTTTCTTTTCCATACCAACTCTCCTTTTGTTGTGGGGACAGCGGCCCATCCGCTGTCGTTAAAAAAATAGTAGCAAAAAGGATTTTTCCAGTATGTAAAATGCATTACATTTTTTCGGTTTCTCCATTTCGGCCCATTTGCGGCGGCGATTTTTGTAGATAAATGACAATTTTCGGCGGCTTCGTTTCGTTTTGAGAAAAATCAACCCGCCGGAATGGTGAGAATTTTTTGTTGCGTCTGCTTTATCGTTGTAAAACGCTGCACTTTCCGCCGGAATGCATGCCGCGGCAAGCTCTCTCTCAAAATCTTAGCAAAATCTGAATGGGTGGAACAGACACCGTTCTGTGTGGGTATTCGCAAAATTGCGCGAATGAGTGTATATCGTGAGCTATATATGGGTAGCGCTGTGGTGTGAGTATAACGCCGCAGCAGGCGGATGTCCAGTGTTTTTCCAGAATTTTCCTGTGGTAAATCCTTCCGGTGTCAAGGAAAATCCCGGGGTGCGGAAAAGCTCCATATAATAGAGATGTTGGGCAGATAGCCCAAAGAGGGGCCCGGTTTTTCGGCAATCAGCCGAATGTTTCCTGCGGCGAACAATTCCGATTGACACCCTTTCCCGCACCGTGATAGAATGGGTGCGACAACGGAATAGGGAAATCGGTGGATGGACTCGGGAGAGACTGCGCCCTGCCGGCGCGGCGCCGAAGGGGAACGCAGAAGCTCTCAGGCAAAAGGGACCGGGTCCGGACGATACTCCGAAAAGGCCGGATACGTCCGGCCACCGAAGGTGCAACCTGCCCCGGATGGGGCGGGGAATCTCTCAGGTCAGGATACGGGGGCGCAAGGCAACGGCTTTGCGCCCTTTTTTGCTGCCCAAAAATGGAACAAATCTGAAGGAGGAGCTTATCAAATGAGCGAACTGAAGCGCACGCAGCTGTACGACGTGCATGTGGCCGCCGGGGCCACCATGGTGGATTTCGGCGGGTGGGAGATGCCCATCCAGTATCCCTCCGGCATCATTGCCGAGCACCTGTATACCCGCCAGGTGTGCAGCCTGTTCGACGTGTCCCACATGGGCCGCCTGCTGATCGAGGGGCCCCAGCGCAAGGAATTTCTTCAGCACGTGCTGACCAGCAACGTCAGCGCCCTGGACCTGAACATGGCCCAGTACTGCATCATTCCCAACGAAAACGGCGGGGCCGTGGACGACGCGTATCTGTATCTGTTCCAGGAGGACAACTATCTGCTGGTGGTCAACGCCGCCAACATCGACAAGGATCTGGAGCATCTGAACCGGGCCCTGTCCGGCTTCGACTGCACCATCACCAACATCAGCGACCAGTGGGCCTCCATCGCTGTGCAGGGTCCCAAGAGCAAGGAAATGCTCATGACCCTGACCGGCGGCGTGTCCCCCACCAAGGAGCCCACCAAGAACTCCCTGGGCACCGTGTCCCTGGAGGGTCACCAGGCCCGCATCGCCAAGACCGGCTATACCGGCGAGCCTCTGGGCTATGAGGTATACGTCCGCAGCGAGGACGCCGTGTGGCTGTGGAACCGGCTGGTGGAGCTGGGCGCGCGTCCGGCGGGCCTGGGCGCACGGGACACCCTGCGCATGGAGGCGTCCTTCCCCCTGTACGGCCACGAGATGGGCGTTGCCCCCGACGGCACCGAGATCCCCATCTTCGCCGTGCCCCTGGCCAAGTTCGCCGTGAGCTTCTCCGCCCAGAAGGGTGATTTCATCGGCCGGGCCGCCCTGGAGCGCCAGCACCGGGCCTTTGTCCGGTATATGGACCGGGACTTCTCCGACCTGTCTCCCCTGCCCCGGAGGATCGCGCCCATCGCCCTGCTGGACCGGGGCGTCATGCGGGCCGGAATGGAGATCTACAAGGGCGATAAGCTGGTGGGTTGGGTCACCAGCGGCACCATGGTGCCCTATTTCAAGACCCAGGGCCAGGGCCTGTCCACCGTGATCCTGGAGGCCAGCGGCAAGCGGGCCATCGGCCTGTGCTACATCGACAGCGACGTGCTGGTGGATGACACCGTGGAGGTGGATATCCGGGGCAAGCGCCTGAAGGCCGTGATCCCCGCCCGGCACATGAGCGTGGGCGCGCCTCCCTTCGCCCGTCCCCTGCTGTACGGCGAGCAGGAGGAGGTCCGCACCGTGGCCGGCGGCGACCGCACCGGCAAGGCCCTGACTCTGCTGCACAAGGCCATCGAGAACCACGTCTGGCGGCAGGAGCAGTGCGTGAACCTGATCCCCTCCGAGAATACCCCCAGCCGGGCCGTGCGCCTGCTGTCCGGCAGCGACCCTGCCTGCCGCTATGCCGAGCACAAGAAGATCCTGGCCTTTTATGAGAAGGAGGTGTTCTATTACCAGGGCACCAAGTTCATCGACCAGGTGGAGCGTATGCTCACCGAGGAAATGCGCGCCTACTTCGGCTGCACCGAGGTGGAGACCCGGACCCTCAGCGGCCAGATGTCCAACATGGCGGTGTTCTCCGCCCTGATGGACTGGAAAAACCGCTTCGACCGCAAGAACGAGGCCAAGCGCCTGGGCTATGTCATGAACAACCACATCATCAAGGGCGGTCACCTGTCCGCCCAGCCCATGGGCGCTTTGCACGACTACATCGCCATCGACCCCGTTACCGAGAAGCCCGCCGTGGTGAACTTCCCCGTGTGCCGGGATAACCCCTATAAGATGGACGTGGAGGAAACCAAGAAGCTCATCGACCGCTATCGTCCGGAGCTGATCATCTTCGGCAAGTCCATGGTCCTGCACAAGGAGCCTGTGGCCCAGATCCGGCAGTTTGTGGACGAGCAGAAGATTCCCACCACCATTATGTACGATATGGCCCATGTGCTGGGCCTTATCGGCGATCACTTCCAGAACCCCTTCCAGGAGGGCGCGGAGATCGTCACCGGCTCCACCCACAAGACCTTCTTCGGTCCCCAGCGGGGCGTCATCGGCGTCAACTATAAGGAGGAGGACCTGAAATACGGCCTGTGGAAGACCATCGAGAGCCGCACCTTCCCCGGAAGCGTCTCCAACCACCATCTGGGCACCCAGCTGGGTATGCTGATGGCCGCCTATGAGATGAACCAGTTCCGGGACGCCTATCAGAGCGCCATCATCCGCAACGCCAAGTCCTTCGCCCGGAGCCTCAAGAGCTATGGTCTGGACGTGGTGGGCGACCCCGCCATCGACTATACCGAGACCCACCAGGTCATCGTGTCCGTGGGCTACGGCGAGGGTGCGGAGATCGCCGAGCGGCTGGAGCAGAACAATGTCATCGTCAACTATCAAGCCACCCCCGACGAGGAGGGCTTTACCGCCTCCGGCGCACTGCGCATGGGCGTCAGCGAGATGACCCGGTTCGGCTTCGAGGAGAAGGACTTCGACCAGCTGGCCAGCCTCATGGCCGACTGCATCCTCCGGGGCCGCGAGATCAAGGCCGATGTGGAGCAGCTCCGGGCCCGTCACACCGAAATGCGCTACTGCTTCGACGACGCCGCTATCAACGACGCCCTGGAGCAGCTGGCCGGCAAGCTGGACATTTGAACAAACAACAAAACATATTAAATTTGGAGGTAAATCACAATGCTGTATCCGACTGATCTGAAGTATTCCAAGTCCCACGAGTGGGTGAAAATGGAGGACGGCGTGGCCGTCATCGGTATTTCCGACTTTGCCCAGGACGCCCTGGGCGACGTGGTGTTCGTGAACCTGCCCGGCGAGGGCGACGACGTCACCTGCGGCGAGGCCTTCGGCGACGTGGAGTCCGTGAAGGCCGTGTCCGACCTGGTGTGCCCCGTCACCGGCACCGTGTGCGCCGTCAACGAGGATCTGCTGGACCAGCCTGAGCTGCTGAACAAGGCTCCCTATGACGCGTGGCTCATCAAGGTGGAGAATGTCACCGACACCGAGGAGCTGCTGGACGCCGCCGCCTACGAGGCCTTCTGCACCGAGGAGGGCTGAGCATGGGCAGCTATGTCCCCTCCACCCAGGCCCAGCGGGAGCAGATGCTCCGCGCCGTGGGGCTGGAGAATGTCATGGACCTGTACCGGGACGTGCCGGAGCAGATGCTGCTGCGGGAGCCGCTGCACATCCCCGACGGCATGAGCGAGCTGGAGGCCGCCCGGGCGGTGTCCGCCATGGCCGCCGAAAACCGCACCTACGCCACCATTCTGCGGGGCGCGGGGGCCTATGACCACTACATTCCCTCCATCGTCAAATACATCCCCGCCAAGGAGGAGTTTCTGACGGCCTATACCCCCTATCAGGCGGAGATGAGCCAGGGGCTTTTGCAGTCTATCTTCGAGTATCAGACCATGATCTGCGAGCTCACCGGCATGGACGTGTCCAATGCCTCCGTGTATGACGGGGCCACCGCCGCCGCCGAGGCGGCGGCCATGTGCCGGGAGCGCAAGCGCCGGGTGACCCTGATCTCCGGCGCGGCCCATCCGGACACCATCAACACCGTGCGCACCTATTGCTACGGCACCGGCGACGAGCTGCGGGTGGTGCCGGTGAAGGACGGCAGAACCGATATGGACGCCCTGCGGGAGATGCTGGACGACGGCGTTGCTTCCTTCTATGTGCAGCAGCCCAACTTCTTCGGCCAGTTCGAGGACGCCGAGGCCCTGGGCCAGCTGGCGCACCAGGCGGGCGCCAAGTATATCATGGGCTGCAACCCCATTGCTCTGGCCATTATGAAGACCCCCCGGGACTGCGGCGCGGACATCGCCGTGGGCGAGGGGCAGCCCTTGGGCCTGCCTCTGGGCTGCGGCGGCCCGTATCTGGGCTACATGGCCGCCACCGACAAGCTCATGCGCAAGCTCCCCGGCCGCATCGTGGGTGAGACCACCGACGACCAGGGCCGCCGGGCCTACGTCCTGAGTCTCCAGGCCCGTGAGCAGCACATCCGCCGGGAGAAGGCCAGCAGCAACATCTGCTCCAACGAGGCCCTTTGCGCCCTGACGGCAGGGCTGTACATGGCCACCATGGGCCCCGACGGCATGGCGGAGGCTGCGGAGCAGTCCATGGCCAAGGCTCATTATCTGGAAAAGGCCCTGTGCGCCCTGCCCGGCGTGGAGCCGGTGTACGGCGGGGCGTATTTCCACGAGTTTGTCCTGAAAATGCCCCGCAGCCAGGAGCTGCTGGAGGCCCTGGACCGCCGGGGCATCCTGGGTGGTCTGCCTCTGGGCGACGACCGGGTCCTGTGGTGCGCCACGGAGAAGGTCAGCCGCCGGGAGCTGGACGAAGCCGTATCCATCGTCAAGGAGGTGCTGGACAGATGAAGCTGATTTTTGAAAAGAGCGTGCCCGGACGCCGGTGCACCATCCTGCCCGCCTGCGACGTGGAGACCGCGGCCCTGCCGGAGTCCCTGCGGCGGAGCGATAAGCCCGACCTGCCCCAGCTCAGCGAGACGGACATCTCCCGCCACTATACGGAGCTGTGCCACCAGGTCCACGGCGTCAACTGCGGGTTCTATCCCCTGGGCTCCTGCACCATGAAGTATAACCCCCGCATCGACGAGGAGATGGCGGCCCTGCCGGGCTTCACCAACTGCCATCCCCTGGCTCCCAGGGAGTCCCTGGCCGGTATGCGCCATGTGCTGGACACCGCCCGGGAATATCTCTGCGAAATCACCGGCATGGACGGCATGACCTTCCAGCCGGCGGCGGGCGCTCACGGCGAGTTCACCGGCGTGCTGCTGATCAAGCAGTATCACGACGCCCGGGGGGACAAGAAGCGCACCAAGATCATCGTTCCCGACTCCGCCCACGGCACCAACCCCGCCACGGCGGCCATGTGCGGCTATGAGGTGGTGAACATCGCCTCCGGCCCCGACGGCTGCGTGGACCTGGAGAGTCTGAAGGCCGCCCTGGGCGACGACACCGCGGGTCTGATGCTGACAAACCCCAACACCGTGGGCATCTTCGACAAGAACATCCTGGAGATCACCCGGCTGGTCCACGAGGCCGGCGGCCTGTGCTACTACGACGGAGCCAACCTCAACGCCGTGATGGGCATCGTCCGCCCCGGCGACATGGGCTTTGACTGCATCCACATGAATCTGCACAAGACCTTCGCCACGCCCCACGGCGGCGGCGGTCCCGGCGCAGGGGCCGTGGGCTGCAAGGCGTTCCTGACGCCCTATCTGCCCCATTCCGCCCTGGCGGAGGAGGAAGGGCATATCCAGGTCCGCAGCTTCATGGGCAACTTCCTGGTGGTGGTCCGGGCGCTGACGTACCTGCTGACCCTGGGCCGCCAGGGCATCCCCGAGGCGGCGCAGAACGCCGTGCTCAATGCCAACTACCTGCAGGAGAAGCTCCGGGGCACCTTCCAGCCGGCCTATGACCGCATCTGTATGCACGAGTTCGTGCTGGATCTCAGCGGCCTGAAGAAGGAGACCGGCGTCTCCGCCCTGGATGTGGCCAAGTCCCTGATTGACGAGGGCATTCATCCGCCCACCATGTACTTCCCCCTGATCGTCCATGAGGCCCTGATGCTGGAGCCCACGGAGACCGAGGGACCCGAGGTCCTGGACCAGGCGGCGGAGGTGCTGCGGATGCTGTACCAGCGAGCCTACGATGACCCCGAAGCCATGCACGATGCACCCCACCATATGCCCATCGGCCGTCCCGACGAGGTGAAGGCCGCCCGGCACCCGGTGCTGCGGTGGAAACGGGCGTGATCTCATCAACGGAGGAAGAAGCTATGTCTGATTATCAGCTCATCGTTATCGGCGCGGGGCCCGGCGGCTATACCGCCGCCCTGGAGGCCGCCAGGCTGGGGCTGCACACCGCCGTGGTGGAGCGCCGGGAGGTAGGCGGCACCTGCCTGAACCGGGGCTGCATCCCCACTAAGACCCTGCTCCACGCCTCCCAGGTATACCGGGACGCCGTGGACGGCTCCCCTGCCGGGGTCCACGCCGGGGACATCACCTTCAATCTGGGAGAGATGTTCGCCTATAAGCGGGCCGTTTCCGAGAAGCTCCGGGGCGGCATCCACGCCCTGCTGAAGGGGGCTAAAGTGGACCTGCTGGAAGGCGCCGCCCGCATCGACGCCCCGGGCCGCGTCACCGTTGCCGGCCCGGAGGGGGACACGGTTTACACCGCCGACCGCATTCTGGCCGCCACCGGCTCCGTGCCGGTGCGCCCGCCCATCCCGGGACTGGACCTGCCGGGGGTCATGACCTCCGATGAGCTGCTGGAGGGCAGCGACAGCCTGTATGAGTCCCTGGTGATTATGGGCGGCGGCGTCATCGGCGTGGAATTTGCCACGTTTTACGCGAACCTGGGCTGCCGGGTCACCCTCATCGAGGGCATGGACCGGCTGCTGCCCACCATGGACCGGGAGCTGGGTCAGAACCTGGGCCAGATCCTGAAAAAGCAGGGGGTAGAGGTGCTGACCTCCGCCATGGTCCGGCGGGTGGAGCAGACGCCGGAGGGCCTGACGGTCCATGTGGACCAGAAGGGCAAGGAAAAGGCCGTGTCCGGCGAAAAGGTCCTGTGCGCCATCGGACGCCGTCCCTGCTGGGACGGGCTGTTCGCCCCGGAGCTGGTTCCCGAGACCCGGGGCCGCAGCCTGCTGGTGGATGAGGACTTCCGCACCAGCATCCCCGGGGTCTATGCCATCGGCGACGTGTCCGCCGTGATCCAGCTGGCCCATGTGGCCGCCGCCCAGGGCATCGCCTGCGTGAATCGTATGTGCGGCCGCCAGGCCGCCACGGACCTGAACGTGGTGCCCAGCTGCATCTACAGCAGTCCCGAGATCGCCGTGGTGGGCCTCACCGAGGCCGAGGCCAAGGAGCAGGGCATCAACGCCGTGTCCGGCAAGTGCACCATGTTTGGCAACGCCCGGACGGTCATCGAGGACCCGGGCCGCTGCTTCATGAAGCTGGTGGCCGACCGGGATACCGGCCGTCTCATCGGCGCGCAGCTGATGTGCCAGCACGCCAGCGACATCATCAGCCAGCTCAGCGCCGCCCTGGTAAACGGCCTGACGGTGGGGCAGCTGCTGTCCGTTATGCGGCCCCATCCCTCCTTCGAGGAGGCCATGACCGAGGCTCTGGAGCGCCTGGCCGAAAAGCTGTAACAACCTATACCGGCAAGCGCTCTCCCCCGGGTGCGGAAAATCTTCCGCACCCGGGGGTTTTTGTTGCATTTGCAATTGTGAAATGTCTTGTCATACTATATATTGTAGGTGACAGGGCGGCAGGTACTCCTATATCTTGTGTCTATTGTACAGAATCGACAAAATATCCAGGGGATTTTCGTCAGGCATTTTCCCCATATTTAGGGCTTTGGGCTTGCATCAGCACAGGATATGGTATATGATTAAGGGGCTGATTGACCGCTGCCCATTGAGGCAGCTTTTGCTATGGAGAGAGAAAAAATCAGGAGAAAGGACAGGCGATACACATGAAGATCATCAAGCGCAACGGGGCTGAGGTCCCCTTCGATATCCAGAAAATTGAGGTGGCCGTCACCAAGGCCAACAACTCTGTGGCCGAGGCCGACCGCATGACCCCGGTGCAGATCGGGCGCATCGCCGAGTCCGTGGAGCTGCAGTGCCAGAAGATGAACCGCGCTCCCACCGTGGAGGAAATTCAGGACATGGTGGAGCACCACATCATGGCCCACGGGGCCTTTGAGGTGGCCAAGCACTACATCACCTATCGCTATACCCGGTCCCTGGTGCGCAAGGCCAACACCACCGACGACAAGATTCTCTCCCTCATCGAGTGCAACAACGAGGAGGCCAAGCAGGAGAACTCCAATAAGAATCCCGTGGTGAACTCCACCCAGCGGGATTATATGGCCGGCGAGGTGTCCCGGGATATCACCAACCGTCTGCTGCTGCCCCAGGATATTGTGGAGGCCCATGAGGAGGGCATCATCCATTTCCACGACACCGACTATTTCGCCCAGCATATGCACAACTGCGACCTGGTGAACCTGGAGGACATGCTGCAAAACGGCACCGTTATCACCGGCACCATGATCGAAAAGCCCCATTCCTTCGCCACCGCCTGCAACATCGCCACCCAGATCGTGGCCCAGGTGGCCTCCAACCAGTACGGCGGCCAGTCTATCAGTCTGACCCACCTGGCCCCCTTTGTGGAGGTCAGCCGCCAGAAGATCCGCCGCATCGTGCTGGCGGAGATGGCGTCCATCGGCGTGGACCCCGGCGAGGAGAAGATCAGCGAGCTGGTGGAGGCCCGCCTGCGGGAGGAGATCCGCCGGGGCGTGCAGACCATCCAGTATCAGGTGGTGACCCTTCTGACCACCAACGGACAGGCCCCCTTCATCACGGTGTTCATGTACCTGAACGAGGCCCGGAACGAGCGGGAGAAGAAGGACCTGGCCATGATCATCGAGGAGATGCTGCTCCAGCGGTACCAGGGCGTGAAGAACGAGCAGGGCGTGTGGGTGACCCCCGCCTTCCCCAAGCTGATCTACACCCTGGAGGAGGACAACATCCACGAGGACGCCCCCTACTGGTATCTGACGGAGCTGGCCGCCAAATGCACCGCCCGCCGCATGGTGCCGGACTATATCTCCGAGAAGAAGATGAAGGAGCTCAAGGGCGACGTGTACACCTGTATGGGGTGCCGCTCCTTCCTGACCCCGGACCGTTTTACCGATGCCGGGATCGGCAACGTTGCCAACGCCGGAAATTACGAGCCCGGCAAGCACAAGTACTATGGCCGCTTCAACCAGGGCGTGGTCACCATCAACCTGCCGGACGTGGCCCTGTCCTCCGGCGGAAACACCGAGAAGTTCTGGCAGATCTTCGAGGAGCGGCTGGAGCTGTGTCACAAGGCCCTGCGGTGCCGCCACGAGCGGCTGCTGGGCACCACCTCCGACGCGGCCCCCATTCTGTGGCAGTATGGTGCCCTGGCCCGGCTGAAGAAAGGCGAGACCATCGACAAGCTGCTATATAACGGCTATTCCACCATCTCCCTGGGCTATGCGGGCCTGTACGAGTGCGTGAAATACATGACCGGCAAGAGCCACACGGACCCCGCCGCCACCCCCTTCGCCCTGGCCATCATGCAGAAGATGAATGACAAGTGCAAGGAGTGGAAAACCGCCGAAAACATCGACTACTCCCTGTACGGCACGCCGCTGGAGTCCACCACCTATAAGTTCGCCAAGTGCCTGCAGAAGCGCTTCGGCGTCATCAAGGGCATCACCGACAAGGGCTACATCACCAACAGCTATCATGTGAACGTCACCGAGGAGATCGACGCCTTCACCAAGCTGGAGTTCGAGGCCCAGTTCCAGCACCTGTCCCCCGGCGGCGCCATCAGCTATGTGGAGGTGCCGGACATGCAGAACAACATCCCCGCCGTACTGGAGGTAATGAAGTTCATCTATGACCACATCATCTACGCCGAGCTGAACACCAAAAGCGACTATTGCCAGGTCTGCGGCTGGGACGGCGAGATCCAGATCGTGGAGGAGGACGGCAAGCTCATCTGGAAATGTCCCCGGTGCGGCAACACCGACCAGGATAAGATGAACGTGGCCCGCCGCACCTGCGGCTATATCGGGACCCAGTTCTGGAACCAGGGCCGCACCCAGGAGATCAAGGACCGGGTGCTGCACCTGTAAGGGGTTTCCTTCCGCCGTTTAGTAGTATATATTACCTAAAAGGAGCAATATCGTGTACTATGGCAATCTGAAAAAATGTGATATTGCCAACGGCATCGGGGTCCGGGTGACGCTGTTCGTGTCCGGCTGCACCAACCACTGCCCGGACTGCTTCCAGCCCCAGACCTGGGACTTTCACTATGGAAAGCCCTTCACCGATGACACCCGGGCGGAGATTTTCGCCGAGCTGGACAAGCCCTATGTCAACGGGCTGACGGTGCTGGGGGGCGAGCCCTTTGAGCCGGAGAACCAGCGGGACCTGCTGCCGCTTCTGCAGGAGGTCCGGCGGCGGTATCCGGACAAGAGCATCTGGTGCTTCACCGGCTTCCGGCTGGAGGACGAGCTGCTGCGGGAGGGGTCCCATCCCCGGTGTGAGGTAACGGACCGGCTGCTCTCGTGCATCGACGTGCTGGTAGACGGACGGTTCGTGGCGGCGGAGAAGGACATCAGTCTGCAGTTCCGGGGCAGCCGGAACCAGCGGGTGCTGGACCTGCCCAAAACCCTGGCCGCCGGGCAGCCGGTGATTTGGGAGCACCTGAAAAAATGAAAAAAACAGCGGGCATCCGGTGCAGAAGCCGAGTGCCCGCTGGATATTTATTCGGGATGCGTATCAGCTGATCTGGGCCGGGTCCGGAGTCTTTCGCCAGAACCAGGTCATAAAGACCAGGGCCATCACCAGGCACAGGGCCTCGGAGATCACCGGCGCGAACCAGATGACACTGCCGCCCCATACCGCCGCCAGCAGCAGCAGGGCGCCGGCCTGCAGTGCCAGGCCACGGCCCACGGAGATGCAGATGGCCGGGCGGGGCCGCTCCACTGCCGTCAGGAAGCCGCCCATCAGCACGTTGAAGCCCACCATCAGATAGCACAGGCCGTACCGCCGCAGGGCGTCCACCGAGGAGAGGTTCAGCGCCGGGTTTTCGTCCCCCAGGAAGGCGTGGACGATCTGGGGCGCCAGCAGCTGCACCGCGCCGAAGCACAGAACGGTCATACCCACCAGAGTTACCAGACCATAGCGCAGCAGGCGGCGGCAGCCGCCCCGGTCCTTCTGGCCGTAGTGATAGCTGATCAGGGGCTGGGACCCCTGGGACACCCCCAGCATGATGTTCAGGATCAGGGTGTTGATGTAAGCGATGATGGTGTAGCTCACCAGGCCGTCCTGGCCGATGCAGCGCAGGATGGTGCGGTTGAACAGGAAGATCATCACGCCGTTGCACAGCTCCGTAACGCCGTCGGACACGCCGATGGGCAGGAGCCGCCGGTAGATATGCCAGTCGGGCCGGAAGCGCACCAGGTGGAAGGTGGTGCGCTTGCCCAGGAAATGGGTCAGGTAGATCACACACGTCAGCAGCTGAGACAGGCCCGTGGCAAAGGCCGCGCCCCATGCGCCCCAGTCCAGCAGGAAGATGGCCACATAGTCCAGCACGCAGTTGGTCAGGCACCCGGTGATCACCGTGACGATGGCCAGGGTGGGCCGTCCGTCGGTTTTCACCAGGATCTCCATGTTGTACGAAACGATGAAGCACACGGCGAAGGGGGCCAGACCCCGCAGATAGTCCTTGGTATATTCCAGCGTCACGTCCTTGGCCCCCAGCAGCATGGCGAAGGGCTCCAGGAAGATCAGCACCAGGGCGGTGATCACCAGGCCGATGACCACCAGCACCGCCAGATTCTGGGAAAACAGGCTGTTGGCATTTTCCCGGCTGCCCTGGCCCAGGTAGATGGCGATGATGGTGCTGGTGCCCACGGCAAACAGCACGGCGATGGAGAACATGACATTGGTGAAGGGGACGGCCAGGTTGACAGCGCTCATGGCGTATTCACCCACGCCCTTCGCCACGAACAGGCCGTCCACGATGGAGTACAGGGAGAACACCATCAGGGAGGCCACCGTAGCGGCGGAGAAGTGGAGGAACTGGGAGAGCAGACTGCGCTTGTTCAGCATTTTGGATGATTTTCCTTTCCTTTCAGCGGCGTACCGCAAATACTACTGCCATTATATCCGAAATTTTCCAGCCAGTCAAGTCCCCGGGCGCTTGAAAACCGGCGTAGAGTTTAGTATAATGAATAAAAAGAGAGTTTGGGGAGGTTTTTATCATGAAAATATACGTCATGGATGCATTCGCCGCCAAGCTGTTCGGCGGCAACCAGGCAGGGGTGGCCCTGCCGGAGAGGGACGTCAGCGACGAGACCATGCGCCTGATCGCCGCCGAGCTGAAGCATTCGGAAACCGCCTTTGTCCGGCCCCGGGCCGATGGCAGCGTGGACCTGCGCTATTTTACCCCGGCGGGGGAGGTGGAGCTGTGCGGACATGCCACCATTGCCGGCTTTGCCCTGCTGCGGCGGCTGGGCCTGCTGGCCGACGGCCGACATGTGGCCCACACCAAGGCAGGCGACCTGCAGATTTCCGTGGATGGCGACGTGGTGTGGATGGACATGGCCCCGCCCCGGTGGCTGGGAGAGCTGACCCGGGTGGAGTGGGAGCCGCTGTACCGGGCCTTCGGCCTCACCGGCGCGGACCGGCCCCGGGACCTGACGCCCCAGATCGTGTCCACGGGCCTGGCGGATATCATGATGCCGGTGCGGGACCGGGAGACCCTGCTGCGGGCCCGTCAGAACGAGACGCTGGTGGCGGAGCTGTCCCGGCGGCAGAAGGTCACCGGCGTGCATATGTTCTGCCTGGGGGACAAAACCTGCACCGCCTGGTGCAGCAACTTCGCCCCTCTGTACGACATTCCGGAGGAGTGCGCCACCGGCACCTCCAACGGAGCCCTGACCTATTACCTGTACCGCTATGGCCTGGTGCAGCCGGACCGGGAAAACGTCTTCATTCAGGGAGAGCATATGCGCCGTTCCTCGGAAATACGCAGCCGTCTGACGGTGGAAAAGGGCGACGCCCTGATCCGGGTAGGCGGCCGGGCCGTACTGAGCCTGTCCGGCGAGATTTACGCCGACTGACACAGCAAGCCCCCGGATACCGGGCAGTGGAAGCTGTCCGGTATCCGGGGGCTTTTTGCGTGTATAATCCTGCGTCAGGCCTTGGCGTCCTTGATGAAGATGAAATTCTCCATCAGGTCCATGCGGTCCAGCACCGCCTCCACCCGGGTCTGAACGCCCATGATGTCCGTGAACACCAGGGCGCCCTCCTGCTGCCGGACGGCGGCCACATTTTTGCACACCAACTGTTTTTCGCCGTCATGCATACGATAAACCGTGGAAAGACACATGGCTCATTCCCCCTTCAGCACCACCAGCGCCTCCGCCAGCTTCTTGTTGCCCACCTCAAAGTCCACCACGGCGTCGTGGATCAGCTGGGCCGCCTCGCTGTCGCCCAGGTCGTGGGCCAGCTCGTGCAGCTCCTGGGCGTGGTGCTGGTTGTGGCCCAGCATATAGGTCAGCATAGCCACCCGCTCCTCCAGGCCGGTGTGGCCGTGGTCATGGGGGTGATCGTGGTCATGGTCGTGATGATGCTCGCACATAGTGATGCTCCTCCCTGCTTTTTTGCCCATTTTAGCACGGCAAGGGGCTAAAGTCAAACCCGGATGGGGCCACTTTTCCCGACCAAAGTCCTGTTTCTGTCATATTATGAACACATTGGCCAATAATGTATAAAATGTATAAAATCATTGACATTTTTTTCGCAATTCTGTATAATTTAGTAGTAATTTGTCGTGCCATGCAGGATGGAACAAACGACGTTAGGAGGAAAGAGATAATATGAGGGACCTGAAACACCTGATCTTTATGGAGGATCTGCTGCAGGAGGCCAACAATGATCTGGTCAAGCAGGCCAAGGCCGAGGGCCGCCGGGCTTTGGGCTACACCTGCAACTTCATGCCGGAGGTTCTGCTGGATCTCGCGGGCTGCTTCTCTGTGCGCCTGCGGGCCCCCCGCAGCGGCTCGCCGGACATGGCCACCTACTACATGTCCGCCCGGACCTGTCACTTCGGCCGCAGCCTGATGGAGCGCGCGTTGGAGGGCGGGTTCAACTTCCTGGATGCCCAGATGGCCACCGAGACGTGCACCGTCACCTGCCGGTTCCAGGAGCACCTGATGCAGAAGCACCTGGACTCCGTGAAGGACATGGACATCATCCAGAACCCCGACTTCTTCTGCGAATTCACCGACGTACCCTTCAAGAAAACCGAGAACAGCTATCTGCACTATCGCCAGCAGCTGCAGGCCCATGTGCTGGATCCCCTGGCCCAGAACTTCGGCATCGACACCTCAGACGAGGCCCTGCTGAAGGCCATCGAGCAGCACAACGAGGTCTGCCGCCTGATCACCGAGATCGGCAGCTACCGCAAGCTGGACGTGCCCACCATCACGGGGTATGAGTTCCACGTGATCCAGCTGGCCAGCCTCACCTGTCCCAAGGACCTGATCCTGCCCTATCTGCGGGAGACCGCGGAGGAGCTGAAGACCCGCCAGCCCGACGCCAAGCCCGCCTATCGCTGCAAGCTGGTGCTCTCCGGCGCCGAGAACGACGACCCCAACTTCACCAAGCTCATCGAAAGCTGCGGCGCCCTGGTGGTGGCGGACCGCTACTGCTACGGCAGCCTGCCCGGCCGGGAGGAGATCGTGGTCCAGCCCGGTCAGGCCCCGCTGGACGCCATCGCCCGGCACTATCTCAACTTCAGCATGTGTCCCCGGTTCATGGGCCAGGACGAGATGCGCGGCCGCAAGAAGTATCTGGCGGACCTGGCGAAGGAGTACAAGGCCGACGGCATCATCGTGGCCAGCAACAAGTTCTGCGAATACTGGAGCTATGAGCGCACCATCGACACCATCGTCCTCAACCGGGACTTCGGCATCCCCGTATGCTCCATCGAGAAGGAATACGTCAACGCCGCCTCCGGCCAGCTGCGCACCCGCTTCCAGGCGTTCATCGAAAGCGTTGAGATCAAGAAGATTCAGGAGGGCGCAAGAAAATGAAAAAGTTCGATCTGAAAAAGACCGTGGCCAAGGCCAGGAGCCTGGACTATAAGAAGCTGGCCCGGGACTTCGTATACGGCAAGCCCGCCGGCGAGCGCCGCCTGGGCGACCTGTACATGGACAAGACCGGCCTGTATAAGCACCGGGAGTGGCGCGGCATCAAGGACACCTTCTACTACTTCAACAAGGTGTGGCTGTATAACTACGGCATGATGGTCTACGATGTCATGCGCTACGGCGGCATCGTCACCTTCGCCAAGGGCTGCTGGCGCTACCGCTGGATGGGCCAGACCTATCTGCCGGTGCTGCACTGGTTCGACCGCGGCATGGAGGGCCTCCGGGGCGAGGCGCTGCGGGCCTGCCCGTGGCACTATCGGGGCATGGTCAACGCCACCATCTTCCAGTTCATGCAGATGTTCCGCAACGACCTGAACCTGAACAAGTCCGACAAGGTCCGGGCCAAGCACGACAAGACCATGGCCCACGACGAAACCGTGTGGGGCGGCGTCTTCTACCCCTTCAGCAAGGAGGTGGAGAACGTTCCCCTGCAGATGGTCCCCTATTTCGTCACCTGCCACGTGAACAACCACACCGTCCTCAACTACATCGACGCGGTGCAGTCCCTGGGCCTGCCCGGCGACCCCTGCCCCATGTGCCAGGCCGAGGCGGGCCTGTTTGTGCTGGACGATGTGCCCGATTACTACAAGGCCGTCATCACCTCCAACGAGGCCTGCGACGGCTCCGTGGCCACCTCCATTCTCCAGGACTGGCTGATGGACAAGCCCCTGTTCGCCATGCCCCAGCCCATGCAGTTTGACGATCCCCTGGTCCAGGAGCACTGCCAGCGGGAGATCGAGGAGGCCTGGAAGTTCATCGGGGAGCAGACCGGCGCGGCCTTCGACTGGAACCAGCTGGTGAAGCGGCTGGAGAGCCAGAACGAGCTGCAGCGTTTCGAGTGGGAGAAGTGGGACGTGGCCGCCAATACCGATTTCTATCCCATCAACGGCGTGTCCCAGGCCCTGTACCGCATCTACCAGAGCCAGTACGGCGACCTGCCCGGCTGGCACGAGATGGACAAGAAGGTCCGCAAGATCATGGAGAAGTGCGTGGAGCAGCGCATCAACAGCTTCCCCCTGACCCGCCACCGGGTCATCGCCTGGTCCTGCGCCCCTCTGTATTACTCCAACTGGTGCACCTGGGCCTATAACTGCTGGGGCCTGAACACCATCATCAACATGGACTCCCTGATGTTCAACATGACCATCCGCACCGACAGCTACAGCCACACCCTGGCCGACATGGCCCAGTATCACGAGTGGGCCCCCATGCGCCGGATGGCCGTTGGCGGTATGCACCACATCTTCGAGCTGTGGGAGAACATGGAAAAGTTCCACTGCGACATGGTGGTCATGTATGACCAGCTGCTGTGCAAGGGCATGCAGGGCGTTCACGGTATGTTCGAGGACGAGTTCCGGGCCCGTGACGTCCACGCCATCTGGCTGCCCCACGCCCTGCCCGACAAGCGCAATGTCTCCCGGGCGGAGATCCGCTCCATCATCAACGACTACATGACCACCGTCATGCACGAGGAGCCCATCGACCCGTCCCTGCTGGAGTTCGACGATTCCCAGAGCTGGTAAGGAGGAAAGAAAATGCGTAAGGTGTTGAAAATTCTGAAAAAGGTTCTGTTCATCGGGCTGGGCGTGTATGCCGCCCTGTTCGCCGTCTTCTTCTTCGATCTGGACGGCAAGGCCCTGTTCTATGGCGTGGAGCCGTTCCTGTGCCGCCACTATGACCGCATGGAGCGCCGCGACCCCCTGAAGCAGCCCTATGAGACCACCAAACCCCACTACGAGTACAACAAATAAGGAGTAATTGACTATGAAATATTACGGCGGCTGCGACGTAGGGTCCACCTACACCAAGGCAGTGATCCTGGACGAAACCGGCAAAATCTGCGCCGATACCACCATCCGCAGCAAGATCAA